>NZ_JAAIXZ010000030.1:0-21530 GCF_010894435.1 Pyxidicoccus trucidator
GAGGAGGCGTGTCTTGCCGGACACCTCTCTCAGCTGGCCTCGATGGCCGCTCTTTTCCTACCCTCAGCCCTTTCTACCCTCGCCCCCCTGCTTGGGCCTCCCGGCCCAAAAGGGCGAAAGTCGAGTCTGAGATTGCTGGGTTTCTGAGCAGGCGTGTATCCCAAGGGGGTTCAAGCGGTCTGTCCACCGGCCGGGAGCACCGCTCGAGAGGCCCCGTCAGCCGCCCTCCTCTGCCCCTCCGCTCCACTCCTCACCCTCAACAGGGCCTCTATCCCGCCTTATACGTGGGCCGCTCTCCAGTCTTCCCGATTGCGCGCGCGGGGACGCACGCTCAGACCGCGAGGAGCACGTCCACCTGGGCCTTCACGGCGTTCGCCTCGTCCTGCTTGCCGAGCTTCTCGTAGAGGGCCACCGCGTCCCGCCGCTCCTGAATCTCGCGGTCGATGACGGCTTGAACGGCCTCCGGTGTCAGGGCCAGGCGGGCCACTTCCCCACTCCCCAGCCCACCGGCGCTTCCCGCGAAAGCGCCATCGACGGCCGCGGGTGCCACGCTCAGGTCGGCCGCCTCCGCGTTGTCGATGGCCGCGAGCGTCTCGCGAAGCACCGCCGCGGCCTGGGCACTCCGCGCCCGCATCGCCTCCTTCAGCGAGGTGCGCAGCGCCGCCTTCCACTCATTCACGGTTCGCATGGGCGCACCCTAGCCCGGATTGATCACGGGTAGAGGGAACACCGCGTAGCGACCGACCGATAAGTGGAGAGTTCTCAAGGCTTTCCATCTACCGACAGGAGCTACGCGGTGAAAACAGAGTGTACCCCGAAGCAGCTTGAGTTCGACAAGGTCGGGCAGCGGAAGCTGGTGGCCGCGTTCGATGCGGACCACACCGGCCGGAGATCCTCCACGGCTTGAACGATGATCGAGCGCTCGCCCACGTCGACAATCCGAATCCGCGAGTCGCCGACCTGGAGCGCCGCCTTGTCGACCGTGCGCGCCACGCCGTCAACGATAAGCGTGCCCTTCGAGATCTCCGTCGGGAAGAACAGATGGTGCATGACCTCCCGAGACGGCGCGCTACCACCGCCTGCGCTCGCGCAGTGCCCCCCTTCCTACGACTGGGAAGCTCGCCCCGAGCCACGGCACGGAGGGGTCAAGGCGCTGAGCGACCGCCGATCTCCGGGAACCGCTCGTAGGCCCGCTTGAGCGCGTCCAGGTGGGCGGGGTTGCGAGATCGAGCTGTGCGTCCATGAGCTGGGCAGGCAGCCCCCGGCGTGGGGACGGCGGCCCTTCCAGCGTGGGTGCTGTCTGATACGCGATGTCCACCGCAGCGTCGTATGGCGTCGCACGCCCCCAGAACGCGCGTGCGCCCTCCGCTACGCCCGTTTGCATCCCGTGACGACGATCTTGAGGGAGGGTTCAACAGCGAGCAGCGCGTCTTTGTGCGCTTGGGTGCTCACGCCAATGAGCAGGTGTCATCGGATGATGTCACGGCGCTCGTCGTCCGCCGATTCGGTCCGGAGCGAGTCGCCGAGGACTTCGGCCACGGTGACCTCTTGTACGCGGCGGATGCACCGACGCTGGCGTGGCAACCGCTCGCGGCGTGGTTGCGGCGCCACTGAGGAGGGGCAGCTCGCGGGAAGCGGCCCTCCACGCGCCAAAGCACCAGTCCATCGTTCATCGGCTCCCCTCCTGAGGGGCATGGTAGCGAGGCGTGTTACGACTCTCCAGCGGCTCCGACGTCGCGGGCCACGTGCGCCCTCAGGATTCTCGCAAAGCTCGCACGCTGCCTTGCCCCGGAACGGCGCAGGGAGTCCTGCGAGGCAATCCAGCAAGCATCGAGCAGCCTCGAATCCTCGCTCACCACCTCGGCGAGCGCCTCGAGGAAGTGCCGGACGCGATCCGGTTCCAGTCGTGCGGAGTGTGGCACGGCATTCCAGTCGAACTCCTCCACGCCGGAGAGTTCTTCCTCTTCAAAGGTGACCCTCCTGAGCTTGATCGCGAGAGAGTTGTCCGGACCCTGCCAGGTGTCCACCCAGTGGATGAAGCTGGAGCCTGCTTCGAGCGCTGGCAGGCCGTCGAGGCAGTCCTTCAGCGCCTGGGGTGAAAGTTCCTCTCCGGGCAGGAGCGGCTCTGTGACAGCCTCTTCGGGCAAGAGATCGAGCGCCGGCAGATCGGGCGTGCCCGTGGGCGAAAAAACCACGGAGCCGATCCGTTTGCCGTCGTCGCCGACGTACGTCGAGAATGCGTCCATCCGACGCGCCTCCAGGTCGAAGACGTAGACGTAGGCCACGAGCCCCGTCTCTTCCGGCGCGACCCGTGGGCCGGGGTCATCCTCCGTGTGGCGTTCGCCCGCCGTCTTCTGGGGTTTCTCCATGCAGTTGGACCAGCCCCAGGGGGCATCATCGATGAGCTGGCGCACCACGGCCTGCATATCGCCCTTCTCGCGCTGCACGCGCTCCATGAGGTGTTGCCCGAGGCCCGACGGGGAGCCATCCCAGTAATGGTAGACCCCTCGCCAGGGCCGCTTGGAGACGTGCTCGGGGACACCCGAGCCCGACGTGTACACAGCGATCGCTCCTGGAATCGACATGGCACGCTCCCACCCAAGTCCATGGCCCGGTGCCATCCACCGAGAGCCCGCCGGGTCGCCTGCCCTCTTCGCACGTCCCCTCCTGGCTCGCCAGCAGCTCTGCCTTGAACGACGTGCGTTCCACGGCGCTCATGGCATCAGCGAAGGCCGACAACTCAGGCGGAGAGGCTTGGAGTGGCGACTACGCCGACGCCTCGGGCTTCTCCTCCGTGGAGTGCCTTGGTCAGTACAGGGTCTCCAACGCTGTGATGTCGCTCGCGGAGAACTCACCTGCCGTGCCCGTGGGGATGCAGGTGTTCATGAGCGAGCCACCGGCCGATGCGCCGGTCGGCGTTCCCGCGATGTGGATGGCACCCACGCCGGCCGTGCCTTCATTGGTCGCGGTGCCGCCACAACTGATCGCGCGGTTGAAGAAGTCCGAGTGGCGAAGCCCGATAGCGTGGCCGATTTCGTGAGTGATGAGGTGTTTGATCGTGTTGGCAGGGAGCTGCGCGACTCCAGGGCCGAGGGCAATCCTGGAGCCCGGCTTGCCACCCGAAGGGAAACTGCTGGTCGCGCTAGCTCCCCCGGGAAGGACCGGGTTGATCACCAGATCGATGACCACGAAGGGAGTCGTGGGCGGACAATCGGGAGCATGCATGCAGGGATCGGGAAACGGGTCGAGGGTGATTGGCAGATCCTTGTAGTTGGCCACCGCTTCAACGAGCCCGGTCAGGATCGTCAGAGGGGTGGACGGTGCCGCCCTGATGACGATCGTCGAGTTCGCGGCGGATACCAGGTTGGTGGTGCGGTACTGCTCCTGGCTGTCGCCACCCACCGCGAGCATTTCCCGCGACGCCTGGAGGCTCACCGCGGCGTCACCTCCGACGTAGACGACACCATCGACGACCAGGATTTCGCTGGCCGGGAATCCTGCCTCCCGGAGGTTGCTGAGGGTCTCCTGGGTGTCGTCCACTCTTGCTGGCTCGGCACTGCAACCGAACATCCACGCACTGCAGACCCACGCCAATGCGGTCACTCTAGTGGCCATCTGCATCTCCTGGCAGGCGTTCAAGGCTGGATTGCGATGGCTCCACTCGAGAGTCGAAGCAACAGCCCTGGCGAAGTCTAATGCCTCTTGAACCCGGCGTGCATGTGAGCCTGAGCCCGAGATGAATAGACAGCTACAGATTCTCGCCCGGGTGGGAGTTGTCCAGGTGGCTGGAATTGACGCGCCCGCTGCCAAGCTCGGATGTGAATGTTTGCGATGCTGGCGGTATTGTGTCGGGAGCGTGGCTTCCGGCTACGGTGCCGCGCGCTGCTCCTGGGCGCCGCCCGACCGGATGACCTCATCCAGGGCAATGGCCAGCTCCAGCGCCGGGGCGATGAAGGCGGCCAGCTCCGCCGCCGTCTCCGGGAGACCGCCGCGCTCCGCGTGGAGGAAGCCCTTCTCGATGTAGAAGTCGGAGTAGGAGCCCGATGCCTTCTCGAAGCTCTGCGCGATGCGGGGATGTTTCATCAGGGTGTCGAAGGCGGGGGTGGTGCGCACCGGGTTCACCACGCCGTCGAAGAGCCCGCCGCGCTTCAGCTCGATGCCGATGGGCATCGAGGGCACCATCAGGTGCAGCACCGCGCGGAGAACGGTCTGCCGTCCGACCTTGCGCTCCACGGTGTCGACCACCAGCGAATAGCCCTTATAGGTGCCATGGAGGAAGGCGCCATTGGCGTGCAGTTCATGGCGGCGGGCGAATCCCTCCCAGTCCGAGCCTGCTGCCTCCACCGCGGAGTCTCGGAGGGCGCTCATCATCCACTTGAGCAGCAGCACGACACCGATGGTGATTCCGAGGGTGAGCATTGGGGCATTCTACCCGAGTTCCCATGACCCAAAGTCGGCCCTCCGCGTCAGGCGTTGCGCGTCCACCTGGACGGCGAGGCAGTCGAAGGTGGAGAAGCGGTCAGCCATTGCGCTGGGCTTGAAGAGCGGATGGACGAGGGTGTGGAAGACTCCAGGTGCCTCCGTATCGTCAATGCAGTGCCCCTCACCCAGGAGCTTCGCCTTGCTGAAACATTCTTTCCGCTGGTTCGTCGCCACCGCCGCGCTGCTCGTCGGCACAGTGGCTTCCTCGCAGTCCACGCCGAGCATCACCTTCCAGTCGCCGTCACAGGGCTGGAATGTAGTCGCGTCGTCCAACCCGCTGCCCTTTGGACAGACGGTTACCATCAACTACAGCGCAGACCGGCTGACCCAGTGCCGCGGCAACATCACCGCCACCACGCCTGGGTGGTCCATCTACGGCCAATACAGCTTCAACGGTGGCCCGGTGCAGAGCTTCTGGGTGGCCGGCGGCTACCCCACGCCCTTCCCGCCCCCGCCCTCCATTCCGCTCAACACGCGTGGCGACCTGGCCATCTGGTTCGTGAACACCAGCCGCTGGGGCTGCCAGGCGTGGGACTCGAGCTTCGGCAACAACTTCCATTTCAACGTGCAGTGACGTGAAGGCCCGGAAGCGCGGATGGTGGAGTCCGCGCTTCCACTGGAAACGCTGGGCTCCTGAATGTGGAGGCGGCGGGAATCGAAGCCGCACAGACGGATTGGATCCTGTACCGCACCGGGTTGTTGAGACACCAGGTTGGTCGTAATCAGGCTGCTTGCTTGTGCATCAGCCCGCTCCGGGCCTGACGCCGGACTACTCGGGCAAGGCTGGCCTCCAGGCGAAGCTGTCGCAGGAGTCGCCGCGAACCGGAGGCAGCCAGGAGCTTCAGGCCCGTTGTCACGGCAGCTCCTTGGGAAGCTCTCGCAGCGAGTAGCGGGTTCCGGGCAGCGGGACAGGATGGGGCGGGAAGTCCGTGCTCCGGGCCGCCTCCCGCGCCCAGTCGAGCACCGCCTCTGGCGAAGGCGCGTCCTCCGCCTTCGCGGCGAGCACCACGACCAGCGCCTCGCGCTCGGGTGCGGCATCGAGCTCCAGGCTGCCCGGCAGCAAGAGTCGTCCGGGCTCCATCGTCACCGCGCCGCCGGTCTGCTCGAAGCCGTGCAGCGGCATGGCGTGCCCGTGGTCACTGAGCCCCACCACGTACAGCGTCCCGCCCTCCACGTCCTCCACCTCCAGTCGCACGCGGTCACCCGGACGCAGCACCACTCCGGGCCGTTGCTCGAAGACGGTGTCTCCACGCTTGACGAGCACCCGCGCGGTCAGCCCGCCGCGCACGCGCACCCTGTCGTCCCCGCTCGTGGAGGCAGGCTCGCGCACGGCGATGACGGCCACCAGCGCGCACAGTCCGAGCGCGGGAAGCGCCCATCGCAGGTCCGCCATCAGTCCGCCCACCAGCCCTCGGGGAGCGTCCGTCGCCCGCCTGCCTTCATCGGACCGCTGGGCCTCGATGCGAGCACCCACCGGGCCGAAGGGGCGGACGGTGGCGAATGCACCCTGTTCGGCACGGCGGCGCGCGAGGTGCGCGGCGAGCTCGGGAGAGGCGCGTGCTGCTTCCTCTACGCGGAGTGCCTCTTTCGAGGACAGCTCCCCGCACAGGTAGCGCTCGATGAGCAGGTCCGGCACGCCCGGGAAGCGGGGAAGAGAACGGGGGCTCATGCGGGAGCGACTCCTTTCCGCGGAACGGCGCCGGGCACATCCAGAAGCCTCCGCGCGGTATCCAAGAAGGCCTGGAGCTTGCGCTGCACCGTCTTGCGCGAGACGTCGAGCAGGGCGGCAATCTGCTCCTGTTCCAGCTCGTCCAGGAAGCGGTGCGCGACGATGCGCTGGACGTCCTCCGGACAGTGGGCGAGCACATGGCGCACCATGTCGGCGTCCACCAGCAGGCGCTCCAGCGCATCATCCGGAGCGGTGCGGAGGCCCGGAATCGGGGCGCGCAGCGTCATTGCACTGGCCGCCTCGGTGCGGCGGCGGCGCAGCACCGAGAAGCACTGGCGGTCCGCTACCGTCAACAGCCACGACAGCGGTGAGCTGGCGCTCCGCACCTGCTCCAGGTGCGCGTGGGCGCGCAGGAAGACCTCCTGCGTCATGTCCCATGCCAGCGCGTCGTCTCCGAGCAGCCGCCGGCAGCGCCGGTGCACGGCCTCACCGTAGCGACGGTAGTAGCCCTCGGTCCGCGCGACCTCGTCTTCCGGTTCGCTCACAGCCCGTCCTCACGTAGCCCCCGACATCGCCTGGCATTCTTCTCCAGCGGGGTGGAGAGGCCCGGAGGTCGAGACGCGCGAGCAACCTTCCGTGGGACATGTCGCGGAGCGACTTGACAGGGCCGTAGGGAAGGGACGCCCGGCGCGTCCCAACGCGGCCAACTCCAGACGTCGTTCTGGTGCCGCGAAGCAGAGGCCCCACGGCGCGAACGGGTAGGCACGCCATGGTAGGATCCGCCCATGCGCACGACGATGCTGGTGCTGGCGTGTCTGGCCCTCCCCGCCTGTGGCGGGGATGACGAGAACCCCTCTCCGGAGGACTACCCGGAGTGCACGGAGGAAGGGGTGCTCGTCCTCGAGGGAACCCTCGCAGGGCAGGAGGTGAACCTCCAGAAGCAGTCCCAGGGCTATGTCTTCGGGAACTGTTGCTTCAGCACCGGGGAGCCGGGCTCCATGGAGCTGCGGCTCGACGCCAGGCAGGAGGTGCGCGTGCGCCTCGAGTTCGAGAAGACCCTGGTGCGTGGAGGTACGGTGGAGGCGCGGGGCCTCGTCCACCTGCCGGATGACGGCATCACCGCGGGCAACTGCGAGACCGAGTCCCTCACCGGGAAGCTGCTCCAGAGCAGTGACGGCGAGACGTACTCCTTCGTGCTGCGCGACCTCAGGGCGCAGCCCTACTGCGGCGGGGCCGAACGCAAGGGCGAGCTTCGCGGCTGCTACCGCGAGATTTCCCGGTAGGCCGCCTGCCGAGCGTGAAGCCGCCGGTCGGGTCCTCCTCGGGCCCGCCCGGCGCCTGCATGACGCCGTCCAGCGACTGGAAGACGGCGCCTGTGAGCTTACGCACCGACGCCTTCCCCTTTGACGGCCGCCTCGATCTTCGCGACGTCGATCTTCCTCATCGTCATCATCGCCTCGAACGCGCGCCTGGCCCGCTCACCGCCTTCGCTCATCAGGTCCGTCAGACGCCTCGGCGTGATCTGCCAGGAAAAGCCCCATTTGTCCTTGCACCAGCCGCAGTCGCTCTCTTTTCCACCGTTCCGGGTAATTGCGTCCCAATAGCGGTCGGTTTCCTCCTGGCCTTCGGTCATGACCATGAAGCTGACAGACTCGTTCGGCTTGAAGTTGGGCCCGCCATTGAGGCCAATGAAGGGCCGGCCGAGGACGGTGAACTCGACCGTCAGCTCCTCGCCCTGCTGGCCGCCCGGAAAGTCGGACACGGCTTTATTCACAGCCCCGACACGGCTGTCGGGGAAGATGGACGCGTAGAATTCGGCGGCCTTGCGGGCTTCGCCTTTGTCGAACCACAGGCAGGTGACCAGCTTATTGCTCATGGATTCCTCCTCGATGGGTCAGATGGTGCGCCAGCGCAGAACCATGGCATCACCCAGTCCATGTACGGCCGCGAACAGGCGTCCGGCGATGAATGGGAGATGACTAACGAACAATCCGTAGGCCGGGCGGCGCCGTGTTTGGCCCTGGAGGCGGCGGGGCCCGCTGCCGAGAATCAAACACAGACGCATCAGCATTGGAAAGCCCGGCAACAAGGGCGGGGGGCGGGTTGCGCCGCCCGGAACACGCTAGGGCACGTAGACGGTGTTGATGCCCGGAGCCGCCGGGTCGTAGAGCACGACGATGACGTCGCGGCTGGGGAGGAAGTCGAACTCGGACGCGCTGTCCAGGGAGAGACGGCCCTCATACCGCTCGCCGCGCGCGATGAAGCTCCAGCGCAGCTCCGTGGGCGGCGGCCCCTTTTTGCTCACGGGCTTTCCGTCGCCGAAGTACGTCACCCGCGCGAGAATCGGGATGCCCACGCGGGCCGCGCGTGACTCACGGTGGTTGGTCCGCACGACGAGCAACAGGCCCACGGCGCCCGCGAGGGGGAACAACAGCGCCAGCCCTCCCAGGCGCCCCATGGGGGTGAGGGTGGTGCCACGGATACGGGCCTGGCCTCCGCGCCACTCGAGGACCACGCGCTGGCCCGGCTGAAAGCTACCGCCCGGCTCGCAGCTGCGCCCCACCAGCGCGCCGTCCTCCGAGTGGAAGCGCGCGCAGTACACGGGCGGACGGGGCCTGCGCTTGCGCATCCCCACCTCGACCGAGTCGACGACGCCGGGGACTTCCAAGGAGTGCAGGTCCAGCAGCAGGTCCCCCGCGGCGCGATGGGACTGGAAGAAGGCACAGACGAGCCCACCGGCGAGCAGGGCGAAGAGGCTGGTGTAGAGCGCGACACGCTGGGGGCCCGCGAAGGCGAGCACCAGACGCCGGGCTTCCTTCGAGGGCACGCGCGGCGCTCTCGGGGCGCTCGCGAGCAGGGCACGCGCCCGCTTGAGGTCGTCGGACGGCACATCTGCGAAGGCTGCGCGGTTGCTCTCGGGAGGTGGGTCGGACAGTGGCAGCAAAGACATGGGAGGCCATTAGACTAGACCTTGGCCGCCCTGTCCGGCCTCTTTGCCGATCGCCCGCGCCCGCGCAGCGCCCCCCTTCCCTACAGCTGGGAGCTGGCCCCGCACCACGGCACGGGGGGTCAAGGTGCTGCGCGACCGCCGATCTCCGGGAAGCGCTCATAGGCCCGAAGGAGCGCGTCCAGGTGGGCGGGGTTGTCCAGGTCGAGCGGCGCGTCCGTGAGCTGCACGACCCACCCGCCCGATGACGTGCGCCGCGACCGTGAAAGCAGGTCCGCGTCCCGAGCCAGGTCCGGGAACCCGATGGCCTGTGCGGCATCGGCAGACCAGTAGTTCAGCCACCCGAGAAAGTGCGGAATCTCAGGCATGGACCTGTCCCATGGGAGCTTGAGCGACGGCAGCCCATAGGGTGGAACGTGCGGCTCATCGCTGGGGTGGCGGAATTGTTGCGCCACGATCCCACCATAGCCGCTCGGCGTCGCATGCCCCCATATCGCGCGAGCGCCCTCCGATAAACCGGCAAGCACATCGACAGCCCCCGCGATGCCGGCTGCGTCTAGTGGCAGGTCCGCATGGACTTCAAGATGCGGCGGAGTTCCTGCGGCAAGACCGCTTGGGTTTTCCAGTCCGGCAACCGTCACGAGGTGGTTATCATCATCGTTGCAGAGGAACGGAAACCCTCCGTTTGTCGTGTTGGCCGCGACCCACTCGTCGCGTCGAGGCAATGCGCTAATGTCTCCCTTTTCCGACATCGTCCACCCTAGGCGCAAGCCGGGCAGCGTACGTTCCATTGCATGGACAACTGCGGTCGGGCGGTCGTCATGGTCCTTGAGCGCAGGCGCGTGGACGATAATGAGGAGGGTTCTTTGAGCGGCCGTCATTTCAACACCAATCCATGACGACGACTTTGAGAGTGGGGTCTTCATCGAACAGCACAGCTTCATGCGCGGCGCTTCGCACTCCAATGATGAAGTCGTACCTGCATTCCCTGGCGAGCTTGGCTTCGAGCCTCAGCCCCGGCAGCTTCATCCTGACAAAAAACCTTTGAGAGCGAGGCGGCTGTTTTTCAAAGTCATCCGTCTTGACATCCCACAGCGTGCGAGTGGTGAGCACCATTCCGTCGAAGTTCTTCCCATTGACGAGCACATCCCAGCCAGGGAAGCTGTTGTTGGGAATCTTGTCAGCGCATTCGTTGTGTGGATCGTTGCCGCCCAAATGTCGCACCGGGACGGGCCGACACTCTGGGCGGCGCTCTCGCTCCAGTGGCTCAGTTGGCACCGGGGGGAACCAGTCCTGCCCTGATGGCTCCGGCTTGGTCTTTCGATTCGCTGACGGTTCCTGCGGGGCGGGCTTCGTTTGGGGAGCGGGTTCTACCTCTTCCGTGCTGCTCCCTCTCAACTCATACGCATCTAGCGCTTCTTTGATAACGACTCCCACCACCACTACGCCAAGAATAATCACCGTGCCTACAACGATCTCGGGAGCAGCCAAGACACAGAGGCCGATTCCCAAGGCAGCCGCGCCCGTCGAGGCAACGGCACATCGTCCCGTCCGGTCGTTGAACCGGATCCGATCATGGTCGAGGACTGCAAAGCACCGCTCGGCCAGCACCGGCCAAGGCTGGGAAGCCTCACGGACGACGCACCTTCCCCCATCTGTCCACGGCAGCGTCGCCGCTCGCTCGAGATTGGCGATCCTCGGGTTCCGGGACGCGCTCTCGGTTGGGCTCGGTGCCGACGTAGCGCACGCCGAGAGGAACAGCAGAAGCGCGGCGCAGGCGCGGAGTCGCATGGACACGTCCTTTCAGTCGAGCCAGCGAGCTGCGGGTCAAGGCTGGCCGTATGTGGAGTATGCCAGCAGCCGCGAATAGCGGGGATACTTGGAAGGGGTCTGGATCTGATCCTGCGCAGTGCGAGGGCTGAGGGTCGGTTTGACGACGGGGGAGTGGGCCATGGGCTGCGTGATCAGGATGCGAGCCAGACCCCCGCTATGAAGGGGGTTCCGTTGAAGGTGATTCAGGAGCTGATGGGGCACGCGACCATCGAAATGAGAATGCGCTACGCCCACCTGAGCCCCGAGACCCGTCGGCAGGCTGTCGCGGTGCTCGACGCGCCCTTTGCGCCGGCACGCGACATAGACGCAACACGGCTGGAAGGTGCTGCTAACCAGCCGTGATCACGGCCTGAAAATGTGGAGGCGGCGGGAATCGAAGCCGCCGCCGCCTGAGGCTTCCGGAGAGAGCGTTTCAGCCAGCTCCGGGTCAGAAGGTGACGATGCCGAAGTCGTTCAGCAGTCCAGAGTCCGGGTCGGCCTGCACCACCACGATGAGCCTGTCACCCGCCGCGGAGTAGAAGACGAAGCGGCCGTAGCTGTCGAAATCGGTGCCGTTGACCTTGAAGCGGGGCAGCGGAACGCTCTGATCGAAGCCGAGGAAGTCAGGCATGTAGAGACGCACCTCCCTGCCCAACGTCGGCTCCCAATAGCTCCCCTGGACCAGGGCGATGCGGTTGGCCGCGGTCGAGTGGGTCAGGTGGCGGATGTACCCCGCCCCGGGGAGCGCGCCCGCGTAGGTCATGTCCTCGGACCTGACGCTGGAGGACCGGAAGGTGTTGCCGCAGGCGGTGAAGATGCGGGCTCCGTCCTCGGAGATCCACAGGTTCCCGCACATGTAATAGTCGCCATGGTAGGGCGAGTCGTAGCTCCGCTGCGCGGTGCCCCGGGTGATGTCAAACTTCTCGATGTCGTCCGGCGACAGCCCATTGTTGGCCCCATACATGGCCGTCCCGCTGGGATGCAGCACTCCTCGGGTGCCGGCGCGAAGCCAGCCGCCCAGCGTCTCCACTCCGGTGGCAATGTTGACGCAGTGGATATCCACCCACTGGTCCGCGCTCGGAAAGGCATACACGAAGCCATTCCCCGCGAGGACGACATCGAAGACATGGGTGGTGACCGCCACCGTCTTCACGAGCCTTGGCGTGGAGAGGTCGACGTAGGAGATGTTCGCGTCATGGCCCACCGCCGCGAACAGCCCATCCGGTCCCACGCTGACAGAGGTGGGAGCCGCGGGCAGCGCGACCGAAGTCTCCAGCTGTGTGGCCGGGTCGTAGAGGTAGAGGGCATCAGGGTTGGTGGAGACCATCACCACCCGGTCGAGCGCCTTGCTGTACTCGGCGTCGATGGCACGGTGGCTGAGCCCGTGGACGAAGGGCGGCTGGGCCGTGAGGACCACCGTGTCCGCGGGGCTCGCGTCCCGGCCATCCGCCACGACGAGCGACAGCTCGTAGCTTCCTTCGCGATCCATCGTGAGCGCGGGCGCCTGCGTGTTGGCCTGCCGCAACGTGGCGGTACTGCCCGTGGGCATGCGGGTGAGCGTCCAGACGAAGGTGACGGTGTCGCCATTCTCGTCAGTCCCATTCCCCTGCAGGGTCGCGGTCGAGCCCACGACCACCGTGCGGTCGGCTCCGGCGTCGGCCACGGGCGCACGGTTCTCGGCTGTCACGGTGACAGTCACAGGCGTGGAGGGGCGCTTGCTATCGCTGACGACGAGCTCGACGACGTAGTCGCCCTCCAGGTCAGGAGTGAAGGTGGGCCTCACTGCGGTATCGTCCCGAAGCTCGGCGGTGCTGCCCGGAGGAGCCGAGACCAACGACCAGGTGAAGGTGAGCGGCTCCCCTGTCACGGCCGTGCTCGCACTGCCGTCGAGCGTCACCGGCCTGCGGCTGAGCACGGTGCGCGACGCGCCCGGGCGCGCGGTGGGTGCGGCGTTCCTCGCGGAGAGCGTGAGCAGCACGGGCTCGGACTGGAGCTTCCCGTCGCTGACCACCAGTCGGAGGATGTAGGCCCCTTCCACATCGGGGCTGAGGGAAGGCTTCGCGGAGTCCTGCTGTGAGAGCGTCGCGGTGCTGCCGGACGGGGAGTACACAACGGTCCAAGACCAGGTGAGCGCCTGCCCCTCCGGGTCGGTGCTCGCGCTGCCGTCGAGCTCGACAGCCGTGCCCACCACCACCTCCTGGGAGGAGCCTGGACGGGCCACCGGCCGCAGGTTCTCGGGCGGCGGAGGCGGAGCGGGTGTCTCGGCCGTCACGATGACGGAGTCCGGACGGCTCTCCTGGCACGCGTCCGCGACGAGCAGCGTGGCGACATAGAGGCCCGGGACGTCCGCTGTGAAGCCAGGCTTGTCCAGGGTCGCATCCGAGAGCACCGCCTGGCTGCCAGCGGGAACCGTGGACAGCGTCCAGCGGTAGCCACGTGCGGTGGACGCCGACCCGTCGAGCATGACGAGCGCGCCCGGGAGGACCGTCTGGTTGTCTCCCGCATGGGCAACGGGAGGCGCCTGCGACGCCTTGCAGTCCTCCGGCGGCGGAACTGGAGGCGGAGGAGTGGACCCTCCTCCGCAGGCACAGATGAAGGAGGCTCCCAACAAAGCCAGGAGCAAATAGCTACGGACATGCGTGGTTCGGTTCATGAAGCGCCCCCTGTGGCAACGGGCGGCCCGAAGGCCGCCCACGAAGTCACTGCGCGGGGCTCGAACGAGCGGCCCGCGCACGCGGAGAGACGCCGACCGGTTCAATTCATACACAGAACTTCGCGGGCCCCCGCTTCGATGCCACCCGGGAGCCCACCGTGAAGCGGGTTGCTCCTCTTCACTCCTGAAGCGTCCTCGCGAGCGCCTCCACCGCGGGTGCCCTGAGGATGGAGTGGTGATCTCCGGACAGTTCGTACACCTCCACTCCACCGGCCGCGAGGCTTGCCCAGCCACCGTCCTCGCCCGTGGGCACCCGGGTCTCGCTCGCTCGCACCAGGGTGACGCGGCCTCCATACGTTCCCGGCTCGTACCGCAAGAGGGCGCGGAGGTTGCTCTCGAAGACGCGGTACAGGGTGCGGAGCTGCTCGATGCCCACTCCGCGGGCCAGGACTCCCGCGCTCCGGCCCGCGTCCAGCAGCCGGTACAGCAACGCATCTCCGCAGGGGAGCGACTCTGCTTCCTGCTCCGGTAGGGGCAGGCCGAGGAGCCGGGCCGTGAACTCCACGAACCGGGCTGAGACCCACGACTCCCCTACCCCCTCCGGCGGACGCTGGTCGAAGGCATACGAGTCGATGAGGACGAGCTGCTCCACGCGCTCCCCCTGCTGCTCCAGCTGGCGAGCCATCTCGAACGCCACCTGACCACCCAGGGACCAGCCTCCCAGTCGATAGGGGCCCGAGGGCTGGACGCCGCGGAGGGCCTCCACGTAGCACGCCGCCAGTGCCTCCACCGTCTCCAGCGGGGCCTGTGCATCCTCGAGGCCAGGAGCCTGAAGCGCGTGGAACGGCTGGTCCGGGCCGAGCGCGCGCGCCAGCTCCAGATAGGGCAGGACGTTGCCGCTGACGGGGTGGACACAGAAGAACGGGCGGCGCGAGCCCCCGGTGTTGAGCGGCACCACGGGAGATGAATGCCCCGGTGCCTCGCGCAGCCTCGCGGCGAGGTCCGCCAGCGTGCTCGACTGGAAGAGGGACACCACCGGAAGGCTCCGGCCCAACCGCTCGCGGATGAGCGACATCATCCGCATGGCCAGCAGCGAGTGCCCACCCAGCTCGAAGAAGTCCGAGTGGACGCCGATGGGGGTGATGCCCAGCAGCTCCTCCCAGATGCGGGCGAGCCGCAGCTCCAGGTCATCGCGCGGGGCCACATGGACCCGCGCCGACTCCGTGCGCGGTTCCGGCGTCCGGAGCGCCTGGCGGTCCACCTTCCCATTGGGCGTGAGTGGCAGCTCATCCAGCAGCACGAAGGTCGAGGGCACCATGAAGTCTGGCAGGCGCTCCTTCACGAAGCGCCGCAGCTCCGTCTTGTCTGGCGTCGCACCCGGACGGGCCACGAGCCAGGCCACCAGCCGTCGGTCTCCAGCCCCGTCCTCACGCGCCAGCACCACCGCGTCGCGCACCTCCGGCTGCTGGCGCAGCACCGCCTCGACTTCTCCCAGCTCGATGCGGAAGCCACGCACCTTCACCTGCTGGTCGATTCGGCCGAGGTACTGCAACGCCCCTTCCGCCAGCCACCGCACGCGGTCTCCCGTGCGGTAGAGCCTCGCGCCGGGCTCCTGGCTGAACGGGTCCGGCACGAAGCGCTCCGCGGTCAGCTCGGGCCTGTCCACGTAGCCGCGCGCCAGGCCGGCGCCTCCGAGGTACAGCTCGCCCGCTACCCCCGTGGGCACGGGCTGGCCGAAGGCATCGAGCACGTACGCCCGCGTCCCGTCGAGCGGCCCGCCGAGCGTCGGCTCCCGCCGCGCATCCCGGGGCGCGAGCGCCCACGTCGAGTACGTCGTGTCCTCGGTGGGGCCATACAGGTTGAGCACTCGCTCGACGCCGGGCGCGGCCTGGTGGATGGCCTGCACCAGCGCGTTGGCCAGGGGCTCGCCCGCGAGGTTCACCGTCCGCACCGAGGCAGGGAGGGCCTTCGCGCGCACCAGCTCCGCCATCGCCGAGGGAACGGTGTTGATGAGCGTGACGCGTCCTGCCGCCGGCAGCGACGGAAGATCGAGCGCATTCCCCGCCATGATGACGGCACCCCCTCGCGTGAGCGGGGCGAACAGCTCGAAGACGGACAGGTCGAAGTTGAGCGACGTGGACGCGAGCACGCCGGCCAGCGCCTCCGCCGGGAAGGTGCGCGCCGTCCAGCGCAGGAAGGCCACCGTGCTCCGGTGCTCCAGCGCGACGCCCTTGGGCCGGCCCGTGCTGCCCGACGTGAACAGCACGTAGGCCAGGTGACCCGGTGCGACGTCGCTGGCGGGGGCAGCCGCGCACTCGGCCTCCAGGAGGGGCACGTCGTCGATCACCACCCGGGCCGCGTCCACCAGCGGCAGCGAGTCCAGCAACTGGCGATGCCCCACCAGGACCCGAGGCTTCGAGTCCTCCAGCATGAAGGCGAGCCGCTGGCGCGGGTACGCCGGGTCCAACGGCACGTACGCGCCGCCGGCCTTGAGGATGCCCAGCACCGCCACCACCAGCTCCGCGGTGCGCTCCACGCACAGGCCCACTCGCACCTCGGGCCCCACGCCCAGGCCGCGCAGGTGGTGCGCCATCCGGTTGGCCCGCAGGTCGAGCTCGCCGTACGTCAGCGCCACGTCACCCGCGAGTACCGCCACCGCGTCCGGAGTGGCCGCCACCTGCTGCTCGAAGAGCGTGTGGATGCAGGCGTCCACGGGGCTCGTCGATCCGGTGTCGTTCCACTCGACCAGCAGACGTTGCTGCTCAGCGGCGGGCAGCAGGGGTACCGTGAAGACCGACTGCTCCGGCCTGGAGAGCGCGCCTTCGAGCATGGCCTTCAGGTGGCCCAGCAGGCGTTCCACCGTCGCGGGCTCGAACAGCGCGGTGCTGTACTCCAGTCCACCGGAGAGCCCGTCCTCCCCGTCCACGAGACCGAGGGTGAGGTCGAACCGGGCCACGCGGTGCTCCAGCTCCACCGATTGGAGCATCAGGTCCGGCAGGTGCTGGCCCACCGCCCTGGGCGTGCTGTCGAGGGTGAGCATCACCTGGAACAGGGGCGAGTGGCTCAGGCTGCGCTCGGGACGCAGCTCCTCCACGAGCTTCTCGAACGGTACGTCCTGGTGCGCGTAGGCCCCGAGCGTCACCTCGCGAACCCGCGCCAGCAGCTCGCGGAAGGAGGGATTGCCGTCCAGCCGCGTCCGCAGCACGAGCGTATTGACGAAGAAGCCGATGAGGCCCTCGGTCTCCGCCCGCGTCCTGCCTGCGATGGGCGATCCCACGCACACATCGTCTTGCCCCGAGTAGCGCGCAAGCACGGCCTGGAACGCGGCCAGTACCACCATGAACGGCGTCACGCCCTCGCGCTGGCCGAGGTTCTTCACGGCCTCGGTCAGCGGGCGGCCGAGCGAGAATGGAGCGATGCCTCCCTCCAGCGACTGCACCGCGGGCCGAGGCAGGTCCGTGGGCAGCTCCAGCAGTCTCGGGGCTCCCGCGAGCTGCTGTTTCCAGTAGCCGAGCTGCACGTCCAGCGCTTCGCCGCGCAGCCACTCGCGCTGCCAGACCGCGTAGTCCGCGTACTGGAGCGGCAGCTCCGGCAGCGGTGATGGGCGGCCCTGAGAGAATGCCGAATAGAGCTGCGCGATCTCGTGCACCAGCAGTCCCATGGACCAGCCATCGGAGATGATGTGGTGCATCACCAGCACGAGCACGTGCTCCTGCGCGGAGAGCTTCAGCACCGTCGTGCGCAACAGGGGACCTTGCTCCAGGTTGAAGGGGCGCTGGGATTCGTCCAGTGCCCTCCGCCGTGCTTCCGTATCGCGCACGGTTTCTGGGAGGCTGCTGAGGTCCACCGTGTGGAGCGGGTCAGGTCCTCTCGTGGTGATGACCTGCACGGGCTCGCCGTTGACGACCTGGAAGACCGTGCGCAGCGATTCGTGGCGGCGCACCAGGTCGTCGAACGCGCGCTGGAGTGCGCTCACGTCCAGGCTTCCGGTCAGCCGCACAGCAGAGGGCACGTTGTAGACGGTGTTCCCCGGCGCAAGCTGCTCCAGGAACCACAGGCGCTGCTGTGCGAAGGATAGCGGCAGTGCGCTATCGCGGGCCGCACGCGTCAAGGGCGGAGCGTGTGTTCCTGCCGTGTGGACCCGTGCGCGCGCTATCCGTTGTGCGAGCTGGGCAATCGTGGGGGACTCGAACAGCTCGCGCAGCGGCAGCTCGACCTGGAAGGACGCACGGATGCGCGACACGAGCTGCGTGGCCAGCAGTGAGTGCCCACCCAGCGCGAAGAAGTCGTCGTGCACGCTCACCCTGTCGTGGCGCAGGACCTCCGACCACAGCCCGGCCAGGACCTGCTCCACCTGCGTGCGGGGGGCCTCGTAGCTCTCTGGATTGGAGGCCTGCGCTTCCGGCTCCGGCAGGGCCTTGCGGTCCACCTTGCCAGCAGGCGTCAGCGGCAGCGTGTCCAACACCACGTACACCGACGGCACCATGTACTCCGGCAACCGCTGCTTCAGGTGCGCGCGCAGGCTGGCGGCCTCCAGCGACGCCCCCTCCTTCGCCGTCACGTACGCCACCAGCCGCTTGCCCTCCGCGCCCTCTCCTCTCGTCACCACCACCGCCGCGTCGACTCCCGCGTGCGTCGACAGCGCCGCCTCCACCTCGCCCACCTCCACCCGGAAGCCGCGCACCTTCACCTGTCCGTCGCGCCGGCCCACGAAGTCCAGCGTCCCGTTCCCCCTCCACCTCACCACGTCTCCCGTGCGGTACAGCCGCTCTCCGTCTCCGAAGGGGTTGGGCACGAAGCGCTCCGCCGTCAGCTCCGGCCGGCCCACGTACCCACGTGCAAGGCCCTCTCCTCCTACGTACAGCTCGCCCGGCACTCCCACCGGCACCGGCCTCAGCTCCCCGTCCAGCACGTACGTCGTCGAGTTCTCTATCGCCCGCCCAATGGACACCGTCGTGCCCAGCTCCTCTGGCGCCTCCATCCGGTGGCAGGTGGAGAAGGTGGTGTTCTCCGTCGGGCCATACGCATGGACGAACGTGCCTCCGGCCTCGAGCCTCTCCCAGGCGCGCGCCACGTTCATGACTTCGCCGCCGGCCAGCACCTGCCTCACCCGCGCCATCGCCTCGGGCTGCCGCTGCTGCATCTGCTCGAAGAGGGCCGTCGTCGCCCAGAGGCTGGTGATGCCGTACTCCCCCAGCGCCCTCCCCAATTCCTCCAGCGACACCGGGCCCGCCGGGTACACCACCAGCTTCGCCCCGTGCAGCAGTGCGCCCCATATCTCGAACGTCGACGCGTCGAAGGAGATGGGCGCCAGCTGCAGCCACACCTCCTCCGGCCCGAAGTGCGCGTACTCCGCTCCCAGCACCAGCCTCGTCACCGCGCGCTGCGGCGCTCCCACTCCCTTGGGCCGACCCGTGCTCCCCGACGTGAACATCACGTACGCCAGGTTTGCCCCTCCCACGGTGGGAACCAGGTTGCTCTCCGGCTGGCGAGAGATGAGTGCCTGCCAGTCGGTGTCGATGTGCACGACGGGCCCGTCCTCGGACAGTCGTACGGCCCGCGAGAGGTGCTCCTGGGCCACCAGCACGGTGACTCCTGCCTCGCGTTGCATCCAAGCAAGCCGCTCCAGCGGATAGCTGGCATCCAGCGGCACGTACACGCCTCCCGCCTTGAGGATGCCCAGCACGCTCACCACCAACTCCAGCGAGCGCTCCACGCACAGCCCCACCCTCACCTCGGGCCCCACTCCCATGGCCCTCAGGTGGTGCGCCAGTTGGTTGGCTCGGCCGTTCAGCTCCGCGTACGTCAGCCGCTCGCCCTCGTACTCCACCGCCACTGCGTCCGGCGTCTTCACCACCTGCGCTTCGAACAACTCCGCGAGCGACTTCTCTCGCGGGTAGTCCACGCACTTCCCGCTCCACTCGCCGACCAGCTGCCGCTGCTCCTCGGCGTCCATCAGTGGCAGGTTCGCCAGCCGCTGCTCCGGCCTCGCCACTGCTGACTCCAGCAGCACCCTCAGGTGCCCCAGCAACCGCTCCACCGTCGCCGGCTCGAACAGGTCGCTGTTGAACTCCACTCCCCCGGAGAGGCCTTCTTCCGTCTCCGTCATTCCCAGCGTCAGGTCGAACTTGGACGTCCGGCCCGACGACTCCGCTACTTCCAGCTTCAGCCCCGGCAGGCTTACCGCTGCTCCCGGTGCGTTCTGCAAGACGAACATCACCTGGAAGAGCGGGCCCCGGCTCAAGTCCCTCTCCGGCTGCAGTTCCTCCACCAGCCTCTCGAAGGGCACCTCCTGGTGCGCGTACGCACCCAACGTCACTTCCTTCACCTGCCCCAGCAGCTCTCGGAAGCTCTGCCCGGACGAGAGCTTCGTCCTCAGCACCAGCGTGTTGACGAAGAAGCCAATCAGCCCCTCCGTCTCCGCTCTCGTGCGGTTGGCGATGGCCGTGCCCACGCACACGTCCTCCTGCCCCGAGTAGCGCGACAGCACCGTCTGGAACGCCGCCAGCAGCACCATGAAAGGCGTCGCGCCCTGCTGCTGCGCCAACGCCCTCACCTTGGCCCCAAGCTCCTTGGTCCACCGGAAGGCCCGGGTGTCTCCTCGGAAGCTCTGCACCGCGGGACGCGGCTTGTCTGTCGGCAGATCCAGTGCCCTCGGCGCTCCCTCCAGTTGCTTCCTCCAGTAGTCCAGCTGCCCTTCCAGCACCTCGTCCTTCAGCCACTCGCGCTGCCACACCGCGTAGTCCGCGTACTGCACCGCCAGGGCCGGCAAGGCAACCTCGTTCCCCTGCGCGTATGCCTCGTACAGCGCCACCACCTCGCGCACGAGGATGCCCATCGACCAGCCGTCCGAGACGATGTGGTGCATCACCAGCACCAGCACGTGCTCCTGCTCCGACAGCTTCAGCAGCGTCGTCCTCAGCAGCGGGCCCTGCTCCAGATTGAATGGCCGGCGGGCCTCCTGCTCCGCCAGTCGTTTCGCTTCGTCGGCGTGCGTGGACTCGGGCAGATGGCTCAGGTCCACCAGTTCAAACCGGGCCCGGGCCTCGTGCGCGATGACCTGCACGGGCAACCCACTCTCCGCGCGGAAGGTCGTGCGCAGCGGTTCGTGACGACGCTCGAGTTCCTCGAAGCTCCGCTCCAAGGCTCTGAGGTCGAGCGTCCCCGTCAGCCTCACCGCAACGGGGACATTGTAGAAGGAACTGCCTGGCTCCAGTTGGTCCAGGAACCACAGGCGCTGCTGCGCGAACGAGAGAGGCAGAGCACGGTCGCGAGCCACGCGGCGCAAGGGGGGAGCCTTCACCTGGGCACCCGCCTCAAGCGATCCACCCAGTCGCAGCGCCAGGGTCTCCACCGTGGAGGACTCGAAGACGTCCCGCAGTGGCAGCTCCACCTGGAAGGCCTCGCGTACCCGGGAGACCAGCTGCGTCGCCAGCAACGAGTGCCCGCCCAGCTCGAAGAAGTCAGCGTGCAGACCGACTCGCTCGACGTTCAGCACCTCGGCGAAGATGGCCGCCAGCTTCTGCTCGGTCTCCGTGCGGGGTGCTACGAATTGCTCCCCCTTCGTGCCCGCCTTGTCCGGCGCGGGCAGCGCGTTGCGGTCCACCTTGCCATTGGGCGTCAGCGGCAGCGTGTCCAGCACGACGTACGCCGACGGCAGCATGTACTCCGGCAGCCGCTGAGCGAGGTGCGTGCGCAGGTGACCGTCATCCACCTTCGCGGCTTCCTTCTCCGTCACGTAGGCCACCAGCCGCTTGCCTTCCGCGCCGTCCTCCCGCACCACTACGACGGACTCGCTGATGCCCGGATGAGTCGCGAGCGCAGTCTCCACCTCGCCCAACTCGATGCGGTAGCCCCGCACCTTCACCTGCCCGTCGCGCCGGCCGAGGAACTCCAGCGCCCCATCCGCTCTCCACTTCACCATGTCGCCCGTGCGGTAGAGCCGCTCCCCGTCTCCGAAGGGACTG
>NZ_JAAIXZ010000030.1:21630-124190 GCF_010894435.1 Pyxidicoccus trucidator
CTCGATGCGGTAGCCCCGCACCTTCACCTGCCCGTCGCGCCGGCCGAGGAACTCCAGCGCCCCATCCGCTCTCCACTTCACCATGTCGCCCGTGCGGTAGAGCCGCTCCCCGTCTCCGAAGGGACTGGGCACGAAGCGCTCCGCCGTCAGCTCCGGCCGGCCCACGTACCCCACCGCAAGGCCCTCTCCTCCCACGTACAGCTCTCCCGGCACTCCCACCGGCACCGGCTCCTGCTCTCCGTCCAGCACGTACACCGACGTATTCGCTATCGCCCGGCCGATGGGCACCGCGCCGCTCCACTCCTCCGGCCCCTCCATCCGGTAGCACGCCGAGAACGTCGTGTTCTCCGTCGGGCCGTACCCGTTGATGAGCGCTCCTCCCGCCTCGAGTCGCTCGCGCACGCGCCCCACCGGCAGCACGTCTCCTCCGGCCAGCACCTGCCTCACCCGGGCCAGGGCCTCCGGCTGTCTCGCCTGCATCTGCTCGAAGAGTGCCGCCGTCAGCCACAGCGAGGTGATTCCCGCCTCCTCAAGCGTCCTTCCCAGCTCCTCCAGCGACACCGGGCCCGCTGGGTACACCACCAGCTTCGCCCCGTGCAGCAACGCGCCCCACACCTCCAGCGTCGACGCGTCGAAGGAGATGGGCGCCAGTTGCAGCCACACCTCCTCTGGCCCGAAGCGCGCGTAGTCCGCTCCCAGCACCAGCCTCGTCACCGCACGCTGCGGCACTCCCACTCCCTTGGGCCGACCCGTGCTCCCTGACGTGAACATCACGTACGCCAGGTTGGCTCCGCCCACTTGCGCTGGCGGGTTGCTTCTTGGCTGGCGCGAGATTGCGGCCCACTCGGAGTCCACGCACACCACCACCTCACTGCCTTCGGCCACCTCCTCCGCCAGCTTCTCCTGCGCCACCAGCAGCGCGACTCCCGCCTCGCGCTTCATCCACCCCAGTCGCTCCAGCGGGTAGCTGGCGTCCAGCGGCACGTACACGCCTCCGGCCTTCAGGATGCCCAGCACGCTCACCACCAGCTCCAGTGAGCGCTCCACGCACAACCCCACCCTCACTTCGGGCCCCACGCCCATGGCCCTCAGGTGGTGCGCCAACTGGTTGGCTCGGCCGTTCAGCTCCGCGTACGTCAGACGCTCGCCCTGGTACTCCACCGCCACCGCGCCCGGTGCCTTCTCCACCTGCGCTTCGAACAACTGGGGCAGCCCGGCCTCGCGGGGATACTCGACGGCCCTGCCGCTCCACTCGCTGGTCAGCCGTCGTCGCTCCTCTGCTCCCATCAACGGCAGGTCGGCCAACCGCTGCTCCGGCCTCGCCACCGCCGCCTCCAGCAGCACCCTCAGGTGCCCCAGCAGCCGCTCCACCGTCTCCGGCTCGAACAGGTCGCTGTTGTAGTTCACCGCCGCCAGGGCCCCCTGCGGCACCTCCTCAATCGCGAGCGTCAGGTCGTACTTGGACGTCCGGCCTTCCGACTCCACGCCCTTCAGCGTCAGCCCCCGCTTCAGCTTCACCTCCGTCACCGGCGTGTTCTGCAGCGTCAGCGTCACCTGGAAGAGCGGACTGTGGCTCAGGTCCCGCTCCGGCTGGAGCTCTTCCACCAGCTTCTCGAAGGGCACCTCCTGGTGGGCATAGGCGCCCAGGGTCACCTCCCGCACCTGGGCCAAGAGCTGTCGGAAGCTCTGTCCCGGCAGAAGCCTCGCCCTCAGCACCAGCATGTTGGTGAAGAAGCCGATCAGCCCCTCCGTCTCCCTCTGCGTGCGCCCGGCGATGGGCGAGCCCACGCACACATCCTCCTGACCCGAGTACCGCCCCAGCACCGTCTGGTACGCCGCCAGCAACACCATGAACGGTGTGGCTCCCTCCTGCTGCGCCAGTGCCTTCACGGCCTCCCACAGGGGACGTGGCCACTGGAGCTCGGCATGTCCTCCGCGGAACGTCTGCACCGCGGGGCGCGGCCTGTCCGTGGGAAGCTCCAGCGCCTGCGGAGCCCCCGCCAGTTGCCGCTTCCAGTACCCGAGCTGCGTCTCCAGCACTTCACCCTTGAGCCACTCGCGCTGCCACACCGCGTAGTCCGCGTA
This sequence comes from Pyxidicoccus trucidator, assembly GCF_010894435.1. Lineage (NCBI taxonomy): Bacteria > Pseudomonadati > Myxococcota > Myxococcia > Myxococcales > Myxococcaceae > Pyxidicoccus > Pyxidicoccus trucidator. The sequence goes on from NZ_JAAIXZ010000030.1 coordinate 23,716, forward strand.
CTGCACCGACAGGGCTGGCAACGGAGACGCCCGGCCCTCCGAGAAGGCCTCGTAGAGCGCGGCGATCTCGCGCACGAGGATGCCCATCGACCAGCCGTCCGACACGATGTGGTGCAACACCAGCACGAGCACATGCTCCTGCTCCGATAGCTCGAGCAGGGTCATCCGCAGCAGTGGCCCGTTCGCCAGGTCGAAGGGCCGGTGAGACTCCTGCTCCACGAGCCGCATGACCTCGGCGTCTCGGCTTGCTTCCGGCATCGCGCCGGATTGCTTCATCTCGAAGGCCAGCAGCGGCTCCGAGGCGATGAGCTGAACCGGCTTTCCGTCCTTGAACCCAAACGTCGTGCGCAGCGATTCGTGCCGACGCACCAGCTCCTCGAAGCTTCGCTGGAGCACGCCCACGTCCAGCGCTCCTTCCAAGCGCACCACGATCGGCACGTTGTAGAAGGCACTCCCAGGTTCCAGTCGATCCAGGAACCAGAGCCGTTGCTGCGCGAACGACAGTGGCAGTGACGCCCGTCGGTCCACACGGGGCCTCAGCGGAGGCACTGTCAGTGCATGGTCCGCCCGTATGGCCTGATCGGTCCGTTCGCCGAGCGCCTCCAGCGTGGGCGCCTCGAAGAGGTCACGCAGCGGGAGTTCGACGCCGAAGACCCCGCGGATTCGCGAGACGACCTGCGTTGCCAGGAGGGAGTGTCCGCCCAGCTCGAAGAAGTTGTCCCTCCTGCCGACGCGCTCGACTCCCAGCACATGGGTGAAGAGGCCCGCCAGCAGTTCCTCTGTGGGAGTACGCGGCGCCTCGTAGTCGGCACCTTCCATGCTGGCTGAAGCCTTCGGATCGGGCAGGGCCTTGCGGTCCACCTTGCCGTTGGGCGTCAGCGGCAGCGTGTCCAGCGCCACGTACACCGACGGCACCATGTACTCCGGCAGCCGTTGAGCGAGGTGCGTGCGCAGGGTGTTGGACTCCAGCGCCGCGCCCTCCTTCGCCACCACGTACGCCACCAGCCGCTTGCCTTCCGCGCCGTCGTCGCTGGCGACGACCACTGCCTCGTTGACCTCGGGGTAGGTCGCGAGCGCTGTCTCCACCTCGCCCAGCTCGATGCGGTAGCCCCGCACCTTCACCTGCCCGTCGCGCCGGCCGAGGAACTCCAGCGCCCCATCCGCTCTCCACTTCACCATGTCGCCCGTGCGGTAGAGCCGCTCCCCGTCTCCGAAGGGACTGGGCACGAAGCGCTCCGCCGTCAGCTCCGGCCGGCCCACGTACCCCACCGCAAGGCCCTCTCCTCCCACGTACAGCTCTCCCGGCACTCCCTCCGGCACCGGCTCCAGCTCTCCGTCCAGCACGTACACCGACGTATTCGCTATCGCTCGGCCGATGGGCACCGCGCCGCTCCACTCCTCGGGCCCCTCCATCCGGTAGCACGCGGTGAAGGTCGTGTTCTCCGTCGGGCCGTACCCGTTGATGAGCGCTCCTCCCGCCTCGAGTCGCTCGCGCACTCGCCCCACCGGCAGCACATCTCCTCCGGCCAGCACCTGCCTCACCCGGGCCAGGGCCTCCGGCTGTCTCGCCTGCATCTGCTCGAAGAGCGCCGCCGTCAGCCACAGCGAGGTGATTCCCGCCTCCTCAAGCGTTCTTCCCAGCTCCTCCAGCGACACCGGGCCCGCCGGGTACACCACCAGCTTCGCCCCGTGCAGCAACGCGCCCCACAGCTCCAGCGTCGACGCGTCGAAGGAGATGGGCGCCAGTTGCAACCACACCTCCTCTGGCCCGAAGCGCGCGTAGTCCGCTCCCAACACCAGCCTCGTCACCGCACGCTGCGGCACTCCCACTCCCTTGGGCCGACCCGTGCTCCCTGACGTGAACATCACGTACGCCAGGTTGGCCCCTCCCACGGTGGGAACCAGGTTGCTCTCCGGCTGACTCGCGATGGTGGCCCACTCCGAGTCCACGCACACCACCACCTCACTGCCTTCGGCCACCTCCTCCGCCAGCTTCTCCTGCGCCACCAGCAGCGCGACTCTGGCTTCCCGCTTCATCCACCCCAGCCGCTCCAGCGGGTAGCTGGCGTCCAGCGGCACGTACACGCCTCCGGCCTTCAGGATGCCCAGCACGCTCACCACCAGCTCCAGCGAGCGCTCCACGCACAGCCCCACCCTCACCTCAGGCCCCACGCCCATGGCCCTCAGGTGGTGCGCCAGTTGGTTGGCCCGCCCGTTCAGCTCCGCGTATGTCAGGCGCTCGCCCTCGTACTCCACCGCCACTGCGTCCGGCGTCTTCACCACCTGCGCTTCGAACAACTGGGGCAGCCCGGCCTCGCGGGGATACTCGACGGCCCGGCCGCTCCACTCGCTTGTCAGCCGTTGTCGCTCCTCTGCTCCCATCAACGGCAGGTCCGCCAGCCGCTGCTCCGGCCTCGCCACTGCCGCCTCCAGCAACACCCTCAGGTGCCCCAGCAGTCGCTCCGCCGTCTCCGGCTCGAACAGGTCGCTGTTGAACTCCACTCCTCCAGAGAGGCCCTCTTCCGTCTCCTCCATCCCCAGCGTCAGGTCGAACTTGGACGTCCGGCCCGACAACTCCGCTACTTCCAGCTTCAGCCCCGGCAGGCTTACCGCTGCTCCCGGTGCGTTCTGCAAGACGAACATCACCTGGAAGAGCGGGCCCCGGCTCAAGTCCCTCTCCGACTGCAGCTCTTCCACCAGCCTCTCGAAGGGCACCTCCTGGTGCGCGTACGCACCCAACGTCACTTCCTTCACCTGCCCCAGCAGCTCTCGGAAGGTCTGCCCGGACGAAAGCTTCGTCCTCAGCACCAGCGTGTTGACGAAGAAGCCAATCAGCCCCTCCGTCTCCGCCCTCGTGCGGTTGGCGATGGCCGTGCCCACGCACACGTCGTCCTGTCCCGAGTAGCGCGACAGCACCGTCTGGAACGCCGCCAGCAACACCATGAAGGGCGTCGCGCCCTCTCGCCGGGCCGTGGCCTTCACTGCTTCCGCCAACCTCCAAGGCCACCGGAAAGCCCGGGTGTCCCCTCGGAAGCTCTGCACCACCGGACGCGGCTTGTCCGTCGGCAGCTCCAGCGCCCTCGGCGCTCCCTCCAGCTGCTTCCTCCAGTAGGCCAGCTGCCCTTCCAGCACCTCGCCCTTCAGCCACTCGCGCTGCCACACCGCGTAGTCCGCGTACTGCACCGTCAGGGCCGGCAAGGCGGCCTCGCGCCCATGCGCGTACGCCTCGTACAGCGCCACCACCTCGCGCACGAGGATGCCCATCGACCAGCCGTCCGAGATGATGTGGTGCATCGCCAGCACCAGCACATGCTCCTGCTCCGACAGCTTCACCAGCGTCGTCCTGAGTAGCGGGCCTCGCTCCAGGTCGAACGGGCGCCGGACCTCTTCTTCCACCCAGCGCTTCGCCGCGGCTTCACGAGCCTCCGCTGGCAACTGGCTCAGGTCTTCCTCCCGGGAGTCAGTCACCGCCTCGTCCGAGATGACCTGCATGGGGCCACCGGCTCCCACGCGGAACGTGGTGCGCAGCGACTCGTGGCGACGCACCAGCACTCGGAAGCTCTGCGCGAGGGCATCGACATCCAGGTGCCCCGTCAGCTTCACCACCGAGGGCACGTTGTAGAACGCGCTTCCTGGCTCCAGCTGATCCAGGAACCAGAGCCGCTGCTGAGCGAACGACAGCGGTAGCACCCCATCACGCGGCGCACGCGTGAAGGGCGGCGCACGCACTGCCCTGGCGCCCTCGTCTATCCGCTGAGCCAGCTTCTCCACGGTGGGAGCTTCGAAGACGTCCCGCAGCGGCAGCTCCACGGGGAACGTCTCTCGCACGCGGGAGACCAACTGCGTGGCCAGCAGCGAGTGCCCGCCCAGCTCGAAGAAGTCGCCATGCAGGCCGACCGGCTGCACCTTGAGCACCTCCTCGAAGATGGCCGCCAGCTTCCGCTCCGTCTCCGTTCTCGGCGCCTCGTAGCTCTCAGGACTCGAAGCCTGCGCTTCCGGCTCCGGCAGGGCCTTGCGGTCCACCTTGCCGGCAGGCGTCAGCGGCAACGTGTCCAGCACCACGTACGCCGACGGCACCATGTACTCCGGTAGCCGCTGCTTCAGGTGCGCTCGCAGGCTGGCGACCTCCAGCGATGCCCCCTGCTTCGCCGCCACGTACGCCACCAGTCGCTTGCCCTCCGCTCCCTCTCCTCTCGCCACCACCACCGCCGCGCTCACCTCCGCGTGCGCCGTCAGCGCCACCTCCACCTCGCCCACCTCCACCCGGAAGCCGCGCACCTTCACCTGCCCGTCGCGCCGGCCCACGAAGTCCAGCGTCCCGTCTCCCCTCCACCGCACCATGTCTCCCGTGCGGTAGAGCCGCTCTCCGTCTCCGAAGGGGCTGGGCACGAAGCGCTCCGCCGTCAGCTCCGGCCGGCCCACGTACCCTCGGGCAAGGCCCTCTCCTCCCACGTACAGCTCTCCCGGCACTCCCACAGGCACCGGCCTCAGCTCCCCGTCCAGCACGTACGTCGTCGAGTTCTCTATCGGCCCACCAATCGGCACCGAGGCGCCCAGCTCCCTCGGCCCCTCCATCCGCTGGCACGTCGAAAACGTCGTGTTCTCCGTCGGGCCGTACGCATGGACGAAGGTGCCTCCGGCTTCGAGCCGCTCTCTCGCGCGGCCCACCGCCATGACTTCGCCCCCGGCCATCACCTGCTTCACCCGCGCCATGGCCTCGGGCTGCCGCTGCTGCATCTGCTCGAAGAGGGCCGTCGTCGCCCAGAGGCTGGTGACGCCGTACTCCCCCAGCGCCCTCCCCAATTCCTCCAGCGACACCGGGCCCGCCGGGTACACCACCAGCTTCGCCCCGTGCAGCAGCGCGCCCCATATCTCGAACGTCGACGCGTCGAAGGAGATGGGCGCCAGCTGCAGCCACACCTCCTCCGGCCCGAAGTGCGCGTACTCCGCTCCCAGCACCAGCCTCGTCACCGCGCGCTGCGGCGCTCCCACTCCCTTGGGCCGACCCGTGCTCCCTGACGTGAACATCACGTACGCCAGGTTGGCCCCTCCCACGGTGGGAACCAGGTTGCTCTCCGGCTGACTCGCGATGGTGGCCCACTCCGAGTCCACGCACACCACCACCTCACTGCCTTCGGCCACCTCCTCCGCCAGCTTCTCCTGCGCCACCAGCAGCGCGACTCTGGCTTCCCGCTTCATCCACCCCAGCCGCTCCAGCGGGTAGCTGGCGTCCAGCGGCACGTACACGCCTCCGGCCTTGAGGATGCCCAGCACGCTCACCACCAGCTCCAGTGAGCGCTCCACGCACAACCCCACCCTCACCTCGGGCCCCACTCCCATGGCCCTCAGGTGGTGCGCCAACTGGTTGGCTCGGCCGTTCAGCTCCGCGTACGTCAGACGCTCGCCCTGGTACTCCACCGCCACCGCGCCCGGTGCCTTCTCCACCTGCGCTTCGAACAGCTCCGCGAGCGACTGCTCTCGCGGGTACTCCACTCGCTTTCCGCTCCACTCGCCCACCAGCCGCCGCTGCTCCTCCGCGTCCATCAGCGGCAGGTCGGCCAGTCGCTGCTCCGGCCTCGCCACTGCCGCCTCCAGCAGCACCCGCAGGTGCCCCAGCAGCCGCTCCATCGTCTCCGGCTCGAACAGGTCGCTGTTGTAGTTCAGCGCCGCCAGCACTCCGTGCGGCTGCTCGTCCACCAGCAGCGAGAAGTCGAACTTCGACGTCCTGCCGTCCGACTCCACGCCCGCCAGCGTCAGCCCCCGCTTCAGCCGCACCTCTGTCGTTGGCGTGTTCTGCAGCGTCAACGTCACCTGGAAGAGCGGACTGCGGCTCAAGTCCCGCTCAGGCTGCAGCTCCTCCACCAGCCTCTCGAAGGGCACGTCCTGGTGCGCGTAGGCGCCCAGCGTCCCCTCCCGCACCTGCGCCAACAGCTGCCGGAAGGTCTGCCCCGCGAGCAGCCTCGACCGCAGCACCAGCATGTTGGCGAAGAAGCCGATGAGCCCCTCCGTCTCCCTCTGCGTGCGCCCCGCGATGGGCGCGCCCACGCACACATCCTCCTGTCCCGAGTACTTCCCCAGCACCGTCTGGAAGGCCGCCAGCAACACCATGAAAGGTGTCGCTCCCTCGCGCCGGCCAAGCACTTCCACCTGGCGCCACAGCGCCTTCGGCCACAGCACGTGCCGGATCTCGCCGCGGTACAGCTGCACCGCCGGACGTGGCTTGTCCGTCGCGAGCTCCAATGCGGATGGAGCCCCTTCGAGCTGTTGCTTCCAGTAGCCGAGCTGCGCCTCCAGCACCTCGCCCTTCAGCCACTCGCGCTGCCACACCGCGTAGTCCGGGTACTGCACGGGCAGCTCGGGCAGGCCAGGCTGGCGGCCCTCGGAGAATGCCTCGTACAGCGCCGCGACTTCCCGCACGAGAACGCCCGTCGACCAGCCATCCGACACGATGTGGTGCAGCGTCAGCACCAGCAGGTGCTCCTGCTCCCCGAGCCGCACCAGCAACGTCCGCAGCAGCGGACCGCTGGACAGGTCGAACGGCCGGAGCGACTCCTCCTCCGCGAGACGACGTGCTTCCTGCTCGGGCTCCGGATGCTCGCCCAGGTCCACCACGGGCAGGGCCACATGGCTCGCGGGTGAGACGACCTGCACCGGCAGGCCGCTCTCCGCGCGGAACGTGGTGCGCAGCGATTCGTGCCGGCCCACCAGCGCCTCGAAGCTCCGCTCCAGCGCGGACACGTCCAGGGGGCCGGTCAGTCGAACCGCCGCCGGCACGTTGTAGAACGTGCTGCCCGGCTCCAGTTGGTCCAGGAACCACAGCCGCTGCTGCGCGAACGACAGGGGCAGGATGTCCTGCTGCGCGGGCCTCCTCCTCAGGGGCGGCGACACGAAGCCCATCCCCGCCCTCACGGCGCTGTCCACCCGCTTCGCGAGCGCGACCACCGTGGGCGCCTCGAAGAGGTCCCGTAGCGGCAGGTCGATTCCGAAGGCGCCTCGAATCCGCGAGATGGCCTGCGTGGCCAGCAACGAGTGCCCGCCCAGCTCGAAGAAGCTGCCGTGGACACCGACCTGCTCGAGCCCGAGCACCTCGGCGAAGAGGCCCGCCAGCACCTCCTCCGTTGCCGTCCGTGGCGCAGTGAAGGTCTCTGGCTCGGTGCCAGGGAGCTCCGGAGCCGGCAGGGCCGCTCGATCCACCTTGCCGTTGGGCGTCAGCGGCAGCGCGTCCAGTGTCACGAACGCCTGCGGCACCATGTAGTCCGGCAGCGTCGTGCCCAGGAAGTCACGGAGCGACGCGGCCTCCAGCGTGTGGCCCGCTCCCGTCACGACGTAGGCCACCAGTCGCTTGCCTCCCGTCTGACCTTCGCGAGCGAGCACCACCGCCTCGCGCACGGCGGGATGTTGCTCCAGCGCGGCTTCCACCTCGCCAGGCTCCACACGGTAGCCGCGCAGCTTGAGCTGGTGGTCCACGCGGCCGAGGAACTCGACCCGCCCATCCGCCAGCAACCGCGCCCGGTCCCCCGTGCGGTACATCCGCGCTCCCGGAGCGTCCGAGTATGGATCCGGCACGAAGCGTTCGGCCGTCAGGTCCGGGCGGCCCAGGTAGCCACGACCGACAACGTCGCCGCCGATGCACAGCTCTCCGGGGACGCCCGTGGGCACCGGGGACAGCCGCCCATCCAGCACGTAGATGCGGGCGTTGGGGACGGGCCGACCGAGCGGCACGGACGCGGAGACTCGCCCCTCCGTTCCGCGTGGCACCTTCAGCGTGAGCACGCCCACCGTCGTCTCGGTGGGCCCGTAGTGGTTGAAGACCTCCAGCCCGGGCGACAGCGCGTGGACCCGGTCGATGAGCGACCAGTCCGACACGTCTCCGCCCAGCACCAGTCGCTGGCGCGGAAGCACCCGCTCCGGGTTGCCGGAGGCCAGGAGCGCCTGCAGGTGGGCGGGGACGATCTTCAGGCAGTCCACGCCCTCCCGCTCGAAGAGCGCGGCGAGCGCCGCCGGGTCCGCGACGTGCTCCCTCGACACCAGGTGCAGCACACCGCCCCGGCAGAGTGCCGGGAAGACCGCGGTGTTGCCGAGGTCCGCCGCCAGGGTGGACACGGAGGCGAAGCGGGCCGCGTCCGGCAGCTCCAGCCTCAGCGAGACACCTTCAACGTAGTTGACGAGCTGCCGATGCTCGATGGCCACGCCCTTCGGCCGACCCGTGGAGCCCGAGGTGAAGATGACGTAGGCGAGGTTCTCCGGCGTAGCCACGGGCGCCGGATTCGCGCCGCTCCGGCGGGCCAGCACGGCGGCGTCGCTGTCGAGCTGGATGAGCGCCCCAGCGCTCCACCCGAGTTCCACCGCGAGGGCCGACTGCGTGACGAGTGCTCGCGCCCCCGCGTCCACGAGGATGGCTCGCAAGCGCTCAACGGGGAAGGCGGGGTCCAGGGGCACGTAGGCGCCACCCGACTTGAGGATGCCCCAGAGGCCCACGAGGGCGCTCGCGGAGCGGTCCAGATAGAGGCCCACCCGCACGTCGGGCCCCACGCCCAGCTCGCGCAGGTGGTGCGCCAGTTGGTTCGCGCGCCGGTTCAGCTCCCGGTAGGACAGGCGCGAGTCCTCTGCGACGACGGCCTCGGCGTCAGGAGTCCGAGCCACCTGCGCCTCGAAGAGGGCCTGCACGGTGGAGGGTGCGAAGGTGGCGTGCGTGTCGTTCCAGTCCACGAGCAGCCGCCGCTGCTCCGCGTCCCCGAGGATGGAGAGGTCCGCCAGCCGCGTGTCCGGAGCGCGAAGGGCCGCCTCCAGCAACACGCGCAGGTGCCCCACCATCCGGTGCATCGTGTCGCGCTCGAAGAGGTCGCGGTTGTACGCGACGTTGATGGAGAGCCCCTGGGGCACCTCGGTCATCGCCAGTGACAGGTCGAACTTCGACGTGTGGAGCTCCGCGTCCATGGCCGTGAGCGTCAGCCCTGACAGCCGCAGCTCCGGCGTTGGCGCGTTCTGCAGGATGAACATCACCTGGAAGAGCGGGCTTCGGCTCAGGTCGCGCTCGGGCTTGAGCTCTTCCACCAGCCGCTCGAAGGGGATGTCCTGGTGGGCGTACGCTCCGAGCGTCGTCTCGCGCACCTGTGCCAGCAGCTGGCGGAAGGTGGGATTGCCCCCCAGCTTCGCCCGCAGCACCAGCGTGTTGACGAAGAAGCCGATGAGGCCCTCCGTCTCCGCTCTCGTGCGGTTGGCGATGGGCGAGCCCACGCTCACGTCGTCCTGCCCCGAGTAGCGGGACAGCACCGTCTGGAACGCCGCCAGCAACACCATGAAGGGCGTCGCGCCCTCGCGATGTGCCAGCACCGTCACCGAATCCCACAGCACCCGAGGCCACCGGAAGTCGCTGCGCTCGCCCTCGAACCTCCGCACCGCCGGGCGTGGCTTGTCCGTGGGCAGCTCCAACGCGGCCGGAGCACCCTGAAGCTGGCTTCTCCAGAACGAGAGCTGAGCGTCCAGCACGTCGCCCTTCAGCCACTCGCGCTGCCACACCGCATGATCCGCGTACTGAAGCGGCAGCTCCGGAAGCGGCGACGGCCGCTCCTGGATGCACGCGTCGTACAGCGCGCCCACCTCCCGGACGAGGATGTCCATGGACCAGCCGTCGGACACGATGTGGTGCATCACCAGCACCAACACGTGCTCCTGCTCCGACAGCTTCAGCAGCGCAGTCCTCAGCAGAGGGCCCTGCTCCAGCGAGAACGGGCGTTGGGCCTCGTGCGCAATGAAGCGTGCTACCTCCGAGGCTCGCTGGACCTCGGGAAGGCCGGTGAGGTCCTCGGTCTTCAGACGCACCTGTGCCGTTGGCGCGATGACCTGGACGGGAGCGCCCTCCCGGACGTGGAAGGTCGTGCGAAGCGACTCGTGCCGGAGGACCAGCTCCTCGAAGGCTCGCTCCAGTGCATGGACGTGCACCGTCCCCGTCAGCTTCACGGCCGCGGGGATGTTGTAGGAGTGGCTCCCGGGTTCGAGCTGATCCAGGAACCACAGCCGCTGCTGCGCGAAGGACAGCGGCAGGGGGCCCGTGCGCGGCACGCGCTTCAGCGCGGGGGCTTGGAGGCCTGGTGCGGTGGCCAGCGCGGCGTCAAGACGCGCGGCGAGCAACTCCACGGTGGGTGCTTCGAAGATGTCCCTCAGCGGCAGCTCCACCTTCAGCTCCTGCCGCACACGAGAGACCAACTGTGTGGCCAGCAGCGAGTGCCCGCCCAGCTCGAAGAAGTCGCCGTGCAGGCCGACCGGCTGCACCTTGAGCACTTCCTCGAAGATGGCCGTCAGCTTCCGCTCTGTCTCCGTTCTCGGCGCCTCGTAGCTCTCAGGACTCGAAGCCTGCGCTTCCGGCTCCGGCAGGGCCTTGCGGTCCACCTTGCCAGCAGGCGTCAGCGGCAGCGTGTCCAGCACCACGTACACCGACGGCACCATGTATTCCGGCAACCGCTGCTTCAGGTGCGCGCGCAGGCTGGCGGCCTCCAGCGACGCCCCCTCCTTTGCCGTCACGTACGCCACCAGCCGCTTGCCCTCCGCGCCCTCTCCTCTCGCCACCACCACCGCCGCGTCGACTCCCGCGTGCGTCGACAGCGCCGCCTCCACCTCACCCACTTCCACCCGGAAGCCGCGCACCTTCACCTGCCCGTCGCGCCGGCCCACAAACTCCAGCGTCCCGTTCCCCATCCACCTCACCACGTCTCCCGTGCGGTACAGCCGCTCTCCGTCTCCGAAGGGACTGGGCACGAAGCGCTCCGCCGTCAGCTCCGGCCGGCCCACGTACCCTCGGGCAAGGCCCTCTCCTCCCACGTACAGCTCTCCCGGCACTCCCACAGGCACCGGCCTCAGCTCCCCGTCCAGCACGTACGTCGTCGAGTTCTCTATCGCCCGCCCAATGGACACCGTCGTGCCCAGCTCCTCTGGCGCCTCCATCCGGTGGCAGGTGGAGAAGGTGGTGTTCTCCGTCGGGCCATACGCATGGACGAACGTGCCTCCAGCCTCGAGCCGCTCCCAGGCGCGGGCCACGTTCATGACTTCGCCGCCAGCCAGCACCTGTCTCACCCGCGCCATCGCCTCGGGCTGGCGCGCCTGCATCTGCTCGAAGAGGGCCGTCGTCGCCCAGAGGGTGGTGATGCCGTACTCCCCCAGTGCCCCCCCCAACTCCTCCAGCGACACCGGGCCCGCCGGGTACACCACCAGCTTCGCCCCGTGCAGCAGTGCGCCCCATATCTCGAACGTCGACGCGTCGAAGGAGATGGGCGCCAGTTGCAACCACACCTCGTCCGGCCCGAAGTACGCGTACTCCGCCCCCAGCACCAGCCTCGTCACCGCGCGCTGCGGCGCTCCCACTCCCTTGGGCCGACCCGTGCTCCCCGACGTGAACATCACGTACGCCAGGTTGTCTCCGCCCACCCGAGGCGGAAGAGGACTCTCCGGCTGGCGAGCGATGGTGGCCCACTCGGTGTCCACGCACACCACCACCTCACCGCCCTCCGCTACCTCCTCCGCCAGCCGCTCCTGCGCCACCAGCAGGGCAACGCCGGCCTCGCGCTTCATCCAGGCCAGCCGCTCCAGGGGGTAGTTGGCATCCAGGGGGACGTACACACCTCCGGCCTTGAGGATGCCCAGCATGCTCACCACCAGCTCCAGTGAGCGCTCCACGCACAACCCCACCCGTACCTCGGGCCCCACGCCCATGCCCGCCAGGTGGTGCGCCAGCTGGTTGGCCCGACGGTTCAGCTCGGCATACGTCAGCCGCTGACCTTCGTACTCCACCGCCACCGAGTCCGGCGTCCTCTCCACCTGCGCTTCGAACAGCTCCGCGAGCGACTTCTCTCGCGGGTACTCCACGCTCGTCCCACTCCACTCCACCAGCCACCGCTGGTCTTCGGCGTCCATCAGCGGCAGGTCCACCAGCCGCTGCTCCGGCCTCGCTACCGCGGACTCCAGCAGCACCCGCAGGTGCCCCAGCAGCCGCTCCATCGTCTCTGGCTCGAACAGGTCGCTGTTGTAGTTGACGACGACCGAGACACCGGCCTCGTCATCTTCCACCAACAGCGACAGGTCGAACTTCGAGGTCCGCTCCTCCGCATCCATCCGCTGGAGCGTCAAGCCGCTCAGTTGCACCTCGGTGCCAGGGGTGTTCTGCAGCGTCAGCGTCACCTGGACGAACGGACTTCGGCTCAAGTCCCGCTCGGGCTGGAGCTCCTCCACCAGCTTCTCGAAGGACACGTCCTGGTGCGCATACGCCCCCAGCGTCACCTCTTTCACCTGCGCGAGCAGCTGGCGGAAGGTCTGGGTGAATTCGAGCCGCGTCCGCAGCACCAGCGTGTTGACGAAGAAGCCGATGAGGCCCTCCGTCTCCGAGCGCGCGCGGCCAGCGATGGGCGCGCCCACGCACACGTCCTCCTGCCCCGAGTATCTCCCCAGCACCGTCTGGAACGCCGCCAGCAGCACCATGAAGGGCGTCACGCCCTCGCGCCGCCCGAGCGACTCCACGTCATGCCACAGCGCCTTCGGCCACAGCGCGTGCCGGTTCTCGCCACGGAAGCCCTGCACCGCCGGACGTGGCTTGTCCGTGGGCAGCTCCAGCGCCCGAGGCGCGCCCTCGAGCTGCTTCTTCCAGTACGCCACCTGTCCTTCCAGCACCTCGCCCTTCAGCCACTCGCGCTGCCAGACCGCGTAGTCCGCGTACTGCACGGGCAGCTCGGGCAACGACGGCTCACGCCCCTGCGCATGGGCCTCGTACAGCGCCGTCATCTCGCGCACGAGGATGCTCATGGACCAGCCGTCGGACACGATGTGGTGCATCACCAGCACCAGCACGTGCTCCTGCTCCGACAGCCTCACCAGCGTCGTCCTCAGCAACGGGCCCTGAGCCAGCGAGAACGGGCTCCGGGTCTGCTGCTTGACCAGGCGCACTGTCTCCTCGTCGTGTTCGGACACGGGCAGCGGGCCCAGGTCCACCACGGCCAGTGGCACCCGAGCGTCAGGCACGATGACCTGCACGGGCGTGCCGCCGTCGGCGCGGAACGAGGTGCGCAGGGACTCGTGACGGCGCACCAATGCCTCGAAGCTCCGCTCCAGGGCCAGGAGGTCGAGCTCTCCCGTCAGCCGCACCGCCACGGAGACGTTGTAGAACGCGCTGCCCGGCTCCAGCTGGTCCAGGAACCACAGGCGCTGCTGCGCGAAGGACAGTGGGAGTGCCGTGTCCCGAGGCACACGGCGCAGGGGCGGTGCCTTCAGCCCGGCACCCTCCTCCTGCGAGCCGACCATCTTCCGCGCCAGCTTCTCCACCGTGGAGGTCTCGAAGACGTCCCGCAGCGGCAGCTCCACGCGGAACACCTCGCGTATGCGGGAGACCAGTTGTGTCGCCAGCAGCGAGTGGCCCCCCAGCTCGAAGAAGTCGCTTTGCACGCCGACCTGCTCGACGTTCAGCACCTCCGCGAAGATGGCCGCCAGCTTCTGCTCCGTCTCCGTGCGCGGGCCGACGAACTGCTCGTCCTCCGTTCCTGTCGCCTTGGGCGCCGGCAGCGCCTTGCGGTCCACCTTGCCGTTGGGCGTCAGGGGCAGCGTGTCCAGCACGAGGTAGGCGGGCGGCACCATGTACTCTGGCAGCAGCAGCCTCAGGTGCGTGCGCAGGGCGGTGGCCTCCAGCGCCGCGCCTCCCTTCGCCGTCACGTACGCCACCAGTCGCCTGCCTTCGGCGCCGTCCTCCCTGGCCACCACGACGGCCTCGCTGACGCCCTCGTGCTGCGTCAGCGCGGTCTCCACCTCGCCCAGCTCGATGCGGAAGCCCCGCACCTTCACCTGTCCATCTCGCCGACCGATGAACTCCAGCGTCCCGTCTGCCTTCCAGCGCACCACGTCGCCCGTGCGGTAGAGGCGCTCGCCGTCTCCGAAGGGACTGGGCACGAAGCGCTCCGCCGTCAGCTCCGGCCGGCCCATGTACCCACGGGCCAGGCCCTCGCCTCCCACGTACAGCTCGCCCGGCACCCCCGTCGGCAGCGGCTGCATCGCCCCGTCCAGCACGTACGCGGACGTGTTGGCTATCGGCCGGCCGATGGGCACCGAGGCGCTCCACTCCCCCTGCTCCTCCATCCGGTAGCACACCGAGAACGTCGTGTTCTCCGTGGGGCCGTACCCGTTGATGAGCACGACGCCCGACGCGAGCCGCTCGCGGACACGACGGACGGGCAGCACATCACCCCCGGCCAGCACCTGCTTCACCCGGGCCAGGGCCTCCGGCTGCCGCGCCTGCATCTGCTCGAAGAGCGCCGCCGTCAGCCACAGCGAGGTGATGCCGGCACGCTGAAGCGTCCTGCCCAGCTCCTCCAGCGAGGGCACACCCGCCGGGTACACCACCAGCTTCGCCCCATGCAGCAGCGCGCCCCACAGCTCCAGCGTCGACGCGTCGAAGGAGATGGGCGCCAGTTGCAGCCACACCTCCTCCGGCCCGAAGTGCGCGTAGTCCGCTCCCAGCACCAGCCGTGACACCGCGCGCTGCGGCACTCCGACGCCCTTCGGCCGGCCCGTGCTTCCCGACGTGAACATCACGTAGGCGAGGTTGTCTCCGCCCACTCGCGCGGGCAGGTTTCCCTCCGGCTGCCGCAGGATGACGTCCCACTGCGAGTCCACGCAGAAGACGACCTCTCCGCCCTCCGCCACCTCGTCCGCCAGCCGCTCCTGGGTCACCAGCAGGGCAACCCCGGCTTCGCGCTTCATCCACCCCAGCCGCTCCACGGGGTAGCTGGCGTCCAGCGGCACGTACACGCCTCCGGCTTTCAGGATGGCGAGCACGCTCACCACCAGCTCCAGGGAGCGCTCCACGCACAGCCCCACCCGCACCTCGGGACCCGCGCCCAGCTCGCGCAGGTGATGCGCGAGTTGGTTGGCCCGGCGGTTCAGCTGCGCGTACGTCAGCTGCTGCTCCTGGTACTCCACCGCCACCGCATCCGGGGTCTTCAGCACCTGGGCTTCGAACAGCTCGGACAGCGACTGCTCTCGGGGGTAGCCCACCTTCTGGCCACTCCATTCCTCCACCAGTCGCCGGTGCTCCAGGGCGCCCATCAGCGGCAGGTCCGCCAGCCGCTGCTCGGGCTGGAGCACCGCGGACTCCAGCAGCACCCGCAGGTGCTCCAGCAGCCGCCCCATCGTCTCCGCATCGAAGAGGTCGCTGTTGTAGTTGACCAGCGTCGAGACACCGGTCTTCACCTCTTCCACCAGCAGCGACAGGTCGAACTTCGACGTGCGCTCTTCCGCCTCCATCACCTGGAGCGTGAGGTCCCGCAGTCGCACGTCGATTTCAGGCGTGTTCTGCAGCGTCAGCGTCACCTGGAACAGCGGGCTGCGGCTCGGATCGCGCCCCGGCTGGAGCTCCTCCACCAGCTTCTCGAAGGGCACGTCCTGGTGCCCGTAGGCGCCCAGCGTCACTTCCCTCACCTGGGCGAGCAACTGGCGGAAGGAGGCGGTCCAGTCCAGCCGGGTCCGCAGCACCAGCGTGTTGACGAAGAAGCCGATGAGTCCCTCCGTCTCGGAGTCCGAGCGACCCGCGGTGGGCGCGCCCACGCACACGTCCTCCTGCCCCGCGTGCCGTCCGAGCACCGTCTGGAAGGCCGCCAGCAACACCATGAACGGTGTCACCCCTTCGCGCCGACCGAGTGCCTCCACGTCACGCCACAGCGCCTTCGGCCACAGCACGTGCAGGTTCGCACCGCGGAAGGACTGCATCACCGGACGCGGCCGGTCCGTCGGCAGCTCCAGCGCACGGGGCGCCCCGGCGAGCTGCCGGCGCCAGTACGTCAGCTGCGACTCCAGCACCTCGCCCTTCAGCCACTCGCGCTGCCACATCGCGTAGTCCGCGTACTGCACGGACAGCTCCGGCAACGGTGTCGGGTGGCCCTGGGAAATCGCCTCGTACAGCGCCGCCACCTCGCGCACGAGGATGCCCATGGACCAGCCGTCGGAGACGATGTGGTGCATCACGAGCACCAGCACATGCTCCTGCTCCGACAGCTTCAGCAGCGTCGTCCTGAGCAGTGGGCCATCCTCCAGGTCGAAGGGCCGCCGCACCTCTGCCTCGACCCGCGCCTTCACCGCCGCCTCACGGCCGTCCTCCGGCACCCTGTCCAGGTCCACGATCTCCAGCGGCACGTAGACGTCGCGAGTGATGACCTGGACGGGGACGCCCCCTTCCGTGTCGAACGTCGTGCGCAGGGACTCGTGCCTGTGCACCAGCGCCCCGAAGCTCGACTCCAGCGCGGCCTCGTCCAGGGGGCCCGTCAGCCGCACGGGCGCCCACAGGTGGTACGACGTGTTCGCCGGGTCCAGCAGCGCCAGGAACCACAGCCGCTGCTGCGCGAACGACAGCGGCACGGCGCCCTCCCGGGCCCTCCGCTTCAGCGCAGGTGGCGGAGCCCCCGCGATGGCCACCGTCCGCGCCAACCGCTCCGCCAGGGTCGCCACCGTCGGGGACTCGAAGACCTCACGCACCGGCAGGTCGATGCGGAAGGCCTCACGAACCCGCGCGGCGAGCCGCATCGCCAGCAGCGAGTGACCGCCCGCTTCGAAGAAGTTGTCGTGCCGGCCCACGGACGGGAGCCGCAGCGCGTCGCTCCAGAAGCCGGCGAGCAGCTGCTCCACCGGCGTGAGCGGCGCGGCATGTGCGTCCCTCTTCAGCTCAGCCACCGGCGCGGGCAGCGCCTTGCGGTCCACCTTGCCATTGGGCAGCAGCGGCATCCCCGCCAGCACCACCACCCGCGGCACCAGGAACGAGGGCAGCCGCCGCTCCAGCTCCGCTCGGAGCCCGCTTCCCTCCAGCGACTTCCCCTCCCTGGGCACCACGTACGCCACCAACTGCTTGTCGCCTGGCGCGTCCTCGCGGACCACCACCAGCGCCTCACGCACGTCCGGAAGCGCGAGCAGCGCCGCCTCCACCTCGGCCGGCTCGATGCGATGGCCGCGAATCTTGACCTGCATGTCCTCGCGGCCGAGGTACTCCAGCGTGCCGTCCCGCAGCCACCGCGCCTTGTCGCCCGTGCGGTAGAGGCGCGCTCCTTCCCCGAAGGGGTCGGGCACGAAGCGCACCGCCGTCAGCTCCGGCCGCTGCCAGTAGCCGCGCGCCAGCGGGACACCGCCGATGTACAGCTCGCCGGCGACGCCCATCGGCACCGGGCGCAGTCGCGCATCCAGCACGTACATCCGCGTGTTGGCGATGGGCCGGCCGATGGGCACGAGGGGACGCCGGTCCTCGCGGACACACGCCCACGCCGTCACGTCCACCGCGGCCTCCGTGGGGCCGTAGAGGTTGTGCAGCTCCGCCCCCAGGGACGCATGGCAGCGGTCTCTCAGGTCTGGCGGCAGCGCCTCACCGCTGGCGAAGACCCGCCGCAGGCTGGCGCAGGACTCCGCGAGCCCTGGCGCATCCAGGAAGAGCCGGAGCATGGACGGCACGAAGTGCAGCGTGGTGATGCGCTCCCGGGCGATGACGTCGGTCAGATAGCCCGGCTCGCGGTGCCCACCCGGCTTCGCCATCACCAGCCGCGCGCCCGTCAGCAGCGGCCAGAAGAACTCCCACACGGAGACATCGAAGCTGAACGGCGTCTTCTGGAGGACCCGGTCGCTCGCATCCAGCCCGTAGGCCTCCTGCATCCAGAGGAGCCGGTTGCAGATGGCGGCGTGCGAGTTCATCGCCCCCTTGGGCCGCCCGGTGGACCCCGACGTGTAGATGACGTACGCGAGCCCGGCGCCGTCCACGGGGACCGAGGGCCGGTCCTCGCGCTCGTGTTCCGCGGCGTTCCACTCCGGGTCCAGGAACACCACCGCCGCGTCGCTCCGGGGTAGCCCCTCCACGAGCCCGGCCTGGGTGAGCAGCACCGGTGCCGCCGCGTCCGCGAGCATGTACTCCAGCCGCTCGCGCGGATACTCCGGGTCCAGCGGCACGTAGGCCCCGCCCGCCTTCAAGGTGCCGAGCAGCCCCACCACCAGCTCCAGGGAGCGCTCGGCGCACACCGCCACCAGTCGGTCCGGTCCCACGCCCAGGGAGCGCAGGTGCCAGGCGAGCTTGTTTGAGCGACGGTCCAGCTCACGGTACGTGAGCGTCGCGTCCTCGAAGCTCACCGCCACCGCGTCCGGAGTCCGGTCCACCTGCGCCTCGAACAGCCGGTGCAGGGCGGCGGGCTCCTCGCGGGGCCGCGAGGTGTCGTTCCACTCCACCAGCAGCCGGTGCCGCTCCTCCGGGAGCAGCAGCGCCAGGTCACGCACCTGCCGCTCCGGATCGCGAACCGCGTCCTCCAGCAGCACGCGCAGGTGCCCGAGCAGCCGCGAGGCCGTGTCAGGCTCGAACAGGTCGGCGCTCAGCTCCAGGGTCGCCGAGAAGCCCTCCGGCGTGTCCGTGACGATGAGCCGCAGGTCGAACTTGGCCGTGCGGCTCTCCTGCTCCAGGACGCGCAGCCGGAGGCCCGGCATGGAGAGCTCCGGAAGCGGGTTCTCCTGCACCACCAGCATGGCCTGGAAGAGCGGGCTCCGCCCCAGGTCGCGCTCGGGAGCGAGCACCCGCACCAGCTCCTCGAAGGGCGTGTCCTGGTGGGCGAAGGCGCCCAGCACCGTCTCCCTCGCGTGGGCCAGCAGCTCGCGGAACGAAGGTTCTCCGGCGAGCGACACCCGGAGGACCAGCGTGTTGACGAAGCAGCCGATGAGGTCCTCGACCTCGGTCCGGTTGCGTCCGGCCACGGGTGAGCCGATGCACAGGTCGTCCTGGCCCGAATGGCGGGACAGCAGCGCGGAGAAGCCCGCCAGCAGCACCATGAAGGGCGTGGCGCCCTCGCGCCGGGCCAGTGCCTTCACGCCCTGGGACAGCTCGGAGCCCAGGCGCACGCCGCGACTCGTGCCCCGTCCGCCGAGCACCGCGGGACGGGGATGGTCCGTGGGCAGCTCCAGCGCTCGCGGAGCACTCGTCAGCCGCGCCCGCCAGTACGCGAGCCCGACGTCCAGCAGCTCGCCTCGCAGCCACTCCCGCTGCCACGCCGCGAAGTCCACGTACTGCACCGCCAGCTCTGGCAGCGGCGACTCCCGCCCCGAGGAGAAGGCGGCGTACAGCTCCGCCACCTCGCGCACCAGCACCCCCAGCGAGCCACCGTCCGACACCAGGTGGTGCAGCACGAGCAGCAGCGCATGCTCGCCCTCCGCCAGGTGGACGAGCAGCGCGCGCAGCGGAGGACCCGCCGCGAGGTCGAAGGGCCGGAGAGACTCCTCCGCCAACCGCCACTCGGCCTCCGCCGAGCGGGCGGCGTCCGGGAAGGCCGTCAGGTCCACCCGCTGCAGCACCAGCCGCACCTCGGGGGAGATGCGCTGGACGGGGGTGCCTTGCTCCTCGCGGAAGGTGGCGCGGAGGATGCCGTGGCGCCGGATGACCTCGCGCAGGCAGCGCTCCAGCACCGCCACGTCCAGCGGGCCCTCCACGCGGACCACCACCGCGTCGTTGTAGGCGGAGCCGCCGGGTTCGAGCTGCTCCAGGAACCACAGCCGCTGCTGCGCGAAGGACAGCGGCAGCGCGCCCTCGCGCGAGCGGGGAACCAGCGCGGGGATGAGGGAGCCCGCGCGTGGAAGCGCGTCGAGCCGAGCGGCGATGGCCGCTGGCGTGCCGGCCTCGAACAGCTCGCGCAAGGGCAGGTCCACACCGAAGGACTCACGGAGCCGCGACGCGGCCCGGGCGGCGAGCAGCGAGTGCCCGCCCAGCGCGAAGAAGTCGTCCTCCGCGCCAACGCGCTGCACGCCCAGCAGCGAGGCCCACAGCTCCGCGACACGGCGCTCCGTGTCCGTCCTCGGAACGATGTACTCCCGGGCCGGCTCGCGCACGTCCTCCGGTGCGGGGAGCGCCTTGCGGTCCACCTTGCCGTTCGGCGTCAGCGGAAGCGCGCCGAGCGACACGACGGTGGAGGGCACCAGGTGCACGGGGAGCGTCCGCCGCGCGAAGGCGCGCAGCGCCTCCTCGGAGAGCACCGCACCCGGCCGGGGCACCACGTACGCCACGAGCCGCGCCCCACCGGGCACGTCCTCGCGGGCCACCACCACCGCCTGCGCCACGTCGGAGTGCCGCGCCAGCGCGGCCTCGATTTCCGCCGGCTCCACCCGGAACCCGCGGACCTTGAGCTGGTGGTCCACGCGGCCCAGGAACTCCACCGTCCCATCCGCACGCCAGCGCGCCTGGTCTCCCGTCCGGTACATCCGCGCACCGGAGTGGCGGCCAAACGGGTCCGGCACGAAGCGCTCGGCCGTCAGCTCCGGTCGGGCGTGGTAGCCACGCGCCACACCCGCGCCTCCAATGAACAGCTCGCCGGGCACGCCGATGGGCGCGGGCCGCAGCTCCGCGTCCAGGACGTAGAGCGCGGTGTTGGCGATGGGCGTCCCGATGGGAACGGGCCCCGCCTCCGAGCCCACGCGGTGCGTGGAGGACCAGATGGTGGTCTCCGTGGGGCCGTACATGTTGAGGAGTGCCCCGCCCACGCTGTCGCGCAGCCGCGACGCCAGCTCCGTCGGGAGCGCCTCACCGCCCACCAGCAGTCGCTCCAGGCCCGCGAGCGCGCCCGGTGCATCCGGCTCCAGCAGCAGTGCCTGGGCCAGCGAGGGTGTCACCTGCAGGTGTGTGACGCCGTGCCGCCGGAGCTGCGCGGGCACCGTCCCACCCTCTCGTCCCTGGAGGCGGAAGTCCCGCTCGCTGCGCTGCCGCAGGGCGTCCAGCGCCGTCAGGCTGGCCAGCACGGTGTCGGTGTCCACGCCGAAGTCGATGAGGCACGCCACCTCGTCCACGCCGAGCGCATCGAGGCGCGCCACCTGCTCCATGCTCGTGCGCGGGGTGCCGAACAGGCCGCCGCCTTCGAAGAAGCGCCCGAAGGCACGCGCCGCCAGGACGTCCAGGTCCTCCGGCCGGACGGAGCCCGGCTCCAGGTCCAGCCCGAGCGTGCGCCCCAGCCCGCGCATCAGGTCCGCGGAGCTGCCGAGGTAGCGGCGCAGCGGCGCCTCCACCGTCTCGCGCACCCGCGCCCCGTCATGCCCCACGAAGGTGTGGAGCATCAGCGTCACATGCCCCTCGCCCGGGTGGCCCGCCTCACGCCAGGCCTCGCGATATATAATGATACGCTCGCGCAGCTCCTCCCAGCGCTGGCCGAGCAGGTGCGTCAGCACGCTCGTGCCCAGCAGCCCTGCTTCGCGGAAGGTGGCCGGGTTGCCCGCGGCGGTGAGCCAGATGGGCAGCTCCCGCTGCACGGGGGTGGGACGGATGCGGACGTCGACGGGCGTGCCCAGGCCATCGGGCAGGCGCACGGCCTCGCCCCGCCAGAGCCGCCGCACGAGGTCCAGGCTCCTGCGGGAGTCCTCCCGGCGGTCCGCGTAGCGCTCCGGCGCGAGCACGAAGTCCTCCGCGTTCCATCCCGGAGCCACGGAGAGTCCCACGCGCCCGTTGGACAGGTTGTCGACGAAGGACCACTCCTCGGCGACGCGCACCGGGTGGTGCAGCGGAAGGACGACACTGCCGGCACGGATGGCCACGCGCTCGGTGACGGCGGCCACCGCCGCGCTCGTCAGCGCGGGGTTGGGGTAGAGCCCGCCAAAGGTGTGGAAGTGTCGCTCGGGCGTCCACACCGCCTCGAAGCCATGGCGGTCCGCGAAGCGCGCGCCCTCCATCAGCAGTCGATACCGCTCCGCGCCCGGAGTCCCTTCATCCGCGGCGAAGTAGAAGAGGCTGAAGCCCAGGGGCTTGCGACGCGGCGTCGGCGCACGGCGCGGAGCGGCGGCCAGGCTGCCCTGCTCGCCCTGCACGGCGACCTTGAAGCCACGAGACAGCGTCCAGAGCAGCTCCAGCACGGAGATGTCGAAGGACACGCTCGTCACCGCGAGCCACGTGCCCGGCGTGGCGCCGACGCGGGCGTCCATTCCGGTGAAGAAGCTGACCACGTTGCGGTGGGGAATCAGCACGCCCTTGGGGCGGCCCGTCGAGCCGGACGTGTAGAGGACATACGCGAGGTTGTCGGGCCGCGCTCCGCTCGCGGGCGCCGAGTCCACTTCCTCGGGGCCGCCGGACGGGTCCAGCAGCACCACGGCGCGGCCACGGGCCTGGAACGTGGAAGCCAGGTGCCGGTGCGCGAGCACCACGTGCGCCGCGGAGTCCTCCAGCATGAGCGCGAGCCGCGCCTCGGGGTAGGCGGGGTCCAGCGGCAGGTACGCGCCGCCCGCCTTGAGGATGCCGAGCAGTCCCACCACCAGGTCCACCGAGCGGTCCGCGCAGAAGCCGACGATGCACTCCGGCCCCACGCCCTGCTCACGCAGCCGCCACGCCACCGCGTTGGCCCGCCGGTCCAGCGCGCGCCAGGTGAGGGCTTCGTCGCCACAGACCACGGCCAGGGTGTCTGGCGTGCGCGCGGCACGGGCCTCGATGAGGGTGTGGATGCACGCATCGGGGAAGTCCGCGTGCGTGTCGTTCCAGTCCACCAGCACGCGGCGCAGCTCCGCCTCCGGGAGGAGCGGGAGCGCGGAGCTGCGCTGGTCGGGATTCTCGACGATGGCCTCGAGCAGCACGACGAGCCGCCGCGCCAATCGGGTGGCGGTGGTGGCGTCGAAGAGCTCCGTGGCGTATTCGAGCCAGCCCTCCAGCCCCTCCGCGCCGCGCGTGAGCGAGAGCGTCAGGTCATACGGCGCGGCGCCGGGGTCGACGTCCACACGGCGGGCTTCCAGGCCGGGCAGCGCGAGCTCCGCGACGGGCTCCGGCTGGAGCACGAACAGCACCTGGAACAGCGGCGCGCGCGAGCGATCCCTCGCGGGCTGGACGGCCTCCACCAGTCGCTCGAAGGGCACGCCTCGATGCGCGAACGCGTCGAGCGTGACGTCCCGCGTCCGCCTCAGCAGCTCGCGGAAGGGGGGCGCGCCCTCGAGCGAGCCACGGAGGACGAGCAGGTCGAGGAAGCACCCGATCAGCCCCTCCAGCCCCGCCCGTTCCCGTCCATCGACAGGAGTACCGATGCAGAGGTCCTCCTGCCCCGAGTGACGCGACAGCAGCACCTGGAAGGCCGCCAGCAGCGTCATGAAGAGCGTGGCGCCCTCGCTCCGGCCGAGCGCCTCCAGCCGCACCGTGAGGTGTGCGGGCAGGTGCAGCGGAACCCGCGCCCCCCGGTAGGACGGCACCGGCGGGCGCGGGTGATCCACCGGAAGCTCCAGGGCCAGAGGCGCCCCCGACAGCCGCTGCTTCCACCACTCCATGGACGCGGAGCGCGCGGCTTCCTCGTCCCGCTCGCGGCGCCAGCGCGCGAAGTCGGGATACTGGAATGGAAGGGGCGGCAACGAAGCCTGCCCCCGCGCGACGAGCCCCGCGTAGAGGGTGCTCAGCTCGCGCGCCAGGATGGCGAACGAGGCGCCATCCGCGACGAGGTGGTGCATCACCACGACGAGCAGGGAGTCGTCCGTGTCCAGGCGGACCAGCGTGAGCCGGCACAGCGGGCCATTCGCGAGGTCGAAGGGCGCGCGGGCCTCTTCCCGGGCAATCCGAAGCGCCTCCACCTCGCGCCCGGCCGCCGGAGTCTCGCGAAGGTCCACCCGCCGAAGCCATGGCGCCAGGCCCGGAAGCGCGACTTGCGAGGGCGTGCCGTCCTGCTCACGGAACGTGGCGCGCAGGGCGTGGTGCCTGCCCGCTATCGCCGCGAAGGCAGACTCCAGCGCCTCCTCCTTCAGTGCGCCGCTGAGCCGCACCGCCGCGGGCAGGTGGTACGCCGGGTTTCCCGGCTGGAGCCGCTCGAACAGCCACAGTCGCTGCTGGGCGGACGAGAGCGGCGCCGGTGTCTCCGCATCGCCCCGGACCAGCGGAGGAAGCGCGGACGCGCCACGGGCCTCGAAGAGAGTGCGCGCGAGCTCGGCCACCGTCGGCCCCTGGAGCAGTACCTCCATCCGGAGGACGGTGCCCAGGGACTCCAGGTCGTTCGCCAGCTCGACGGCGCCCAGCGAGTCCAGGCCGAAGGACGTGATGGGCACGTCCCGCGCGAGCGACTCGGGTGACACGCGGAGCCGACGGGCGAGCCGCCCCAGCAACCACGCCTCCAGCTCCTCGACAGTGACAGGCTGCATGGCCACGGCCAGCGCGACTTCGTCCGGAGGCACCGCCTCCCCCGTCTCGCTCCAGGTCATCAGCGCCCGCGCAGTCCCCGCGAGCAGCTCGGCCCGGCTGGCACCGCGCTGGATCTTCCCGCTGGATGTCTTGGGCAGCGCACCGGGTTCGAGCAGGACGAGCGTGTGAAGCTGCACCTCGTGCGACTCGGACAGGCGACGGCGCACGGCGGACACCACCTCGTCCGGCGTCCAGGGCTTGCTCGCGTCCACCTCGCACATCACCGCGAGCCGCTCCTCGCCCTCCACCTCGATGGAGAACGCGGCGCCACAGCCGGGCCGCAAGGCGGGGTGGCTGCGCTCCAGCGACTGCTCCAGGTCCTGCGGGTGCAGGTTGCGCCCGCGCAGGATGATGAGGTCCTTGCTCCGGCCCACGACGAACAGCTCGCCGTCGCGCAGCAGCCCCAGGTCTCCCGTGCGCAGGAAGCGCTGCCCGCTCGCGTCCTCCGCCAGCGTTGCGCCGAAGATTGACTCGCTCTCCTCGGGCCGGTCCCAGTAGCCCCGCGCCACGCTGGGCCCGGAGAGCCAGATCTCCCCCACCTGCTCCGGCGGGCATGGGCGCCGCGTCTCGGGCTCCACGACGAGCAGCGTCTGGTCCGGCATCGGCCCGCCGCACCCGACCAGTGGACGCGAGCCGGGCCCTTCGGGCGCTTCCACGGCCTCGTTCCGCTCCAGCGCCGCCACGTCCCAGGTCCGCGCGAGGATGCCCTCACCCTTGCGCCCGCCCGAGGCAATCAGCGTTCCCTCCGCCAGGCCGTAGCAGGGATAGAGCGCCCCACCCTGGAAGCCCGCCGGAGCGAACGCCTCGGTGAAGCGCGACATCACGTCGGCGCGGATGGGCTCGGCGCCGCAGAAGGCCAGCTCCCAGCGCCGCAAGTCGAGTCCCTCGCGCTCAGCGGGTGGCACCTTGCGCACGCACAGGTCGAACGCGAAGCAGGGCCCACCGCTGATGGTGCCACCGAAGCGGGACAGCGACTCCAGCCAGAAGCGCGGGCGCCGCAGGAACGCGAGCGGCGACATGAGCGCCACGGGGAAGCCCGCGAACAGCGGCTGGAGCACGCCGCCGATGAGTCCCATGTCGTGGTACGGCGGCAGCCAGATGACGCCCACGCTGTCGTCGCGCACCTCGAAGGCCTGGGAGATGAGCCCCAGGTTGTGCAGCAGGTTGCCGTGCGTGAGCCGCACGCCCTTCGGGTCACCCGTGGAGCCGGACGTGTACTGGAGGAACGCCAGCGTGTCGTCCGCGGCCTCCGGACGCCGCCAGCCCGACTCGACTCCCTCGGGCAGCGCATCCGTGGCCACCCAGCGAAGCGCCGCCAGCTCCGGCGCGTGCTCGAAGAGCGCCTCGCTCATGTCCTGGATGAAGGCGGTGGTGAGCACGACGCTCGCGCGCGAATCCCGGATGATGGCGCGGAGCCGGGGCAGCGTCCGCTCCAGCCGCGCGGGGTCCGGCGGATACGCGGGGACCGCCACCAGCCCGGCGTACAGGCAGCCGAAGAAGCCCGCGATGTACTCCATGCCCGGCGGGTAGAGGAGCACCGCCCGCTCGCCCGCGCCCACCAACGATTGGAGCGCCGCGCCGATGCGTCGTGCGCGCGAGTCCAGCGCCGCGTAGCTCAGGACGACGTCATCGTCGCCGTCCTGCAGGAAGGTGTAGAGCGTGCGCTCACCGAGCGCTTGCGCGCGGGAGTCGAGCAGCTCCAATAGGGTCGCAGCCGGGGGGGGACGCGCGAGTAATGGGGGCATGTTCGCCAGAGGGGGTGAAAGCCTGTCGGCTTCGCTGGAGAGCGGGGGGAGCATAAGCCAGGAGCGCTCCGAATCCGGTCGGGGGGCCCTGAAGCGTGGGGTGAACGACGGAGCCCCCTTATCCTTCTCAGGTCACGGGAACCGTCGCGCTCGCACGACTAAGTAGCGTCGCCGCGCGCTCGCGAAAAGCTGGGTCCGGCTACACTCCCGGTGCCTCACGGAGGACTCACATGTCCGACACGCCCACGCTCGAAGCCCTTCCTTCCAACGCGCTCACACTCTTCCGCGTAGCGGGACTCATCCGCGTCGCCGTGTATGGCGTGCTGGCGACGGTTGCCGGCTTCGTACTGTCACTGACGAAAGTGGGCTGGTGGGCCTGGCTGCTTCCCTGCGCGGTGGTGCTGGTGACGCTCACGCTGGTCGCCTGGTATCCGCAGCGCGCGCATCGGCGCTGGGGCTGGGCCCTGCGCGAGCACGACCTGCTCATCGCGCACGGCGTGCTGGTGCAGCAGTTGGTGTCCATCCCCGCGGGGCGCATCCAGCACGTGGACGTGCACCAGGGCCCCATCGAGCGGGCACTGGGGCTGGCGCGCTTGCAGGTCTACACGGCCTCCGGCGGCGGCGCGGACGGAGAGATTCCAGGCCTCGCGCGAGAGACGGCGGATGCCCTGCGCGAGAAGCTCGTGCGGCGCGAGGCCGATGATGTCGTCTGAGACACCGCTGCCCCTCGCCGCCGGAGACGACGTGCCGTGGAAGCGGCTCAGCCCCCGGGCTCCGCTCGCGGCGCTGTTCCCTGTCCTCGGACTCGTGGGCCGCCCGCTGCTGGGCGCGATGCTGCCCACCTTCTTCCTGCGCGACGGAGGGCTGCCCACGTTCGCCTGGGTCCTGGTCATTGGCCTGCTGGTGTGCAGCGTCTCCGCGCTGCTGTACGAGGTGGCCACACTCCGCTACCGCGTGGTGGGCGCGCAGCTGGAGATCCGCTCCGGAGTCCTGACGCGCACCTCCCGCTTCATCGAGGCGGCGCGCGTGCAGAACACGGAGGTCCTCCAGCCCCTCATCTCGAAGCTGCTGGGCCTGGTGGAGCTGAAGGTGGAGACCGCGTCCGGGCAGAAGGCCGAGGGCCACCTGCGCGGGCTCACACCCCAGGATGCGCAGGCCCTCATCGACGCCCTGCACGTGGCGCGCGGCAGCGATGCACCGGCGCTGGCGCCGGTGAGCACGGGCGGCGCAGCGGAGGGCGAGGTCCTCGCGGAGATGCGGCTGGGCGACCTGCTGCGCTACGGCGCGACGGCCACGGGGCTGGGCGTGCTCGCCGTGGTGATGGGCGCCATCAACGAGCTGATGGAGGCCTTCCACAAGCTGGTGCTGCCCTGGCTGGTGGCGCAGTCGGA
Source organism: Pyxidicoccus trucidator (assembly GCF_010894435.1). Classification (NCBI taxonomy): domain Bacteria; kingdom Pseudomonadati; phylum Myxococcota; class Myxococcia; order Myxococcales; family Myxococcaceae; genus Pyxidicoccus; species Pyxidicoccus trucidator. Next base: position 51,006 of record NZ_JAAIXZ010000030.1, read on the forward strand.
AGCGCTCGCGCGGCCCGGCATGAGCTGGGTCTCCGCCGTCCTGGCCATCGTCGCGGGGCTGCTGGCCATCTGGCTGGTGAACGTGGCGCTGGCGGTGCTGCGCTTCCATGGCTTCCGTCTGGTGGATACCGGGAAGCACTTCCGGGCCGCGGGTGGGCTCCTCACCCGCCGGCAGGTGACGGTGCGGCGCGAGCGCATCCAGCTGGTCGTGCTCGACGAGCCCCTGCTGCGCCGCGCGTTCGGCTTCGGCTCCGTGGAGGTGGAGACCGCGGGCGTGCGCGCCGGACGCGAGCCCGCCGAGCGCGCCGAGCTGATGGTGCCCGTGGTGCCCACCGCCCGCATGGAGGCGCTCGTCGAGCGGCTCATCCCCGGCCTCCCCTCCACGCTGGGCGAGCTGTCCCTGCGCCCCGCGCACCCCAAGGCGCTCCTGCGCGCGCGCATCCGCGCGGTGGGGCTGAGCGTCCTGGTGGCCGCGCCCGCGAGCATCTACTTCTGGCCATGGGGCGTGCTCGCCTGGGCGCTACTGCCGCTCCAGCTCCTCGGCGCCTGGTTCGACTGGCGCTTCCAGGGCTGGCTCATCACCGAGGGGCTGGTGGTCGTCCGCCAGGGTTTCTGGCGCCGGCGCACCACCGTGCTGCGACGCTCGCGCATCCAGTCCGTGAGGGCCGTGCAGGGGCCGCTCGAGCGGGGCTATGGCATCGGCCATGTCCAGGTGTACGTGGCGGGCTCCCAGGTCACCCTGCCGTGCGTGGGCTGGGACGAGGTGCGACAGCTCATCGACACGCTCCCCGAGCCACGCCGGCTTCGCGCTCCCCCACGCGGAGTGCGAGCGGCTCCGGACCGCACCGACGGGTCCGGGCCAACTGGCCAGGGGGAAGCACCAACGGCTGCAAGCGAGCCTGCCTTCCGCCTATACTCGCGTTTTCCCGAGTGACTGCCCTGCCCCACACCATGAAGAAGACGCTCTCCCTTGTGACGCTGCTCGCCGCCGGTGCCACCCAGGCCGCGGGTTTCCAGATCGACACCCACAGCGCACGCTCGACGGGCATGGGCAACGCGTCCACCGCCGCGTTGGACGACTCGTCCGCCATCTACTCCAACGCCGCGAACATCCTCGGCGTGAAGAAGCTGGACATCACCGTCGGTGACACCGGCATCCTCCCCTTCCTGGAGTTCACCCCGACGGGTGGCGCGGCCCAGGGACAGAAGCTGACGCTGTCGCCCCCGCCCCACGTCTTCGTCGTCTACCGCCCGTTCGAGAAGGCCGCGTTCGGCCTGGGCGCGTACACGCCCTACGGCGCGCGCAGCCGCTGGGAGGATGGCTTCGTGGGCCGCTTCAAGGGCCGCGAGTCCAGCCTGGCCGCGTACTACATCAACCCCACCTTCGCGTATCAGGTGCACGAGTCCATCCGCCTGGGTGTGGGCGTGGACATCGTGCGCAGCACGGTGGAGCTGAAGCGCTCGCTGAACTTCATCCAGAGCGAGGGCGCCATCCACCTGGGCGGCGGCGCCTGGGGGGTGGGCTTCAACGCGGGCCTCCAGGCCGTGCTGCTGGATGAGCTGACGGTCGGCGTCCACTACCGCAGCGCGGTGTCCACCACCTTCGAGGGCAGCGCGGACTTCCAGAACATCCCGACGGAGTTCGAGCGGCGGCTGGTGGACCAGGACGTGAAGGCGGACGTGAAGTTCCCCGCGACGCTGTCGCTGGGCCTCGCCTTCACGCCCATGGAGCGGCTGACGGTGGCGATGGACGTCCAGCTCGTGGACTGGGCGAGCTTCCAGTCACTGACCATCCAGTTCCCGGAGAACCCGGAGCTGAACAACCCGGTGGCCAAGCAGTGGGTGGCCAAGGCGAAGTACCACCTGGGCGCCGAGTACGGCCTGACGCAGGCCGTGCAGCTGCGCGCCGGCTTCGTGGTGGACCTGTCGCCCAGCCCCGCCGAGACGCTGACGCCGGACCTTCCGGACGCGGACCGCTACAAGTTCAGCCTGGGCGCCGGCTACACCCTGGGCAGGCTGCGCGCGGACGCGGCCTACCAGCTCGTCATCCTCGCGGACACGGAGAGCGTGGCGCCGGGAATGGACGGCACCTACTCCGGCTCCGCGCACGTGCTCGGCGTGACGCTCGGCTATTCGATGTAGTGGGCTTCCCTCCCCGCCCCGAGGGGGCTCACTCCGCTTCGCGGACGAGCCTCCCGGGATGGACCAGGGTGATGCGCCCTCCCTCGTAGGACAGCAAGCCCTCGCGGACATAGAAGCGCAGCCACTTGTTGGTGCTCTCGCGGGTGAGGCCGCACAGGTTGGCCAGCTCTGTCTGCGTGAGCTTCTGCGGGATGACGACCCCCTCGCTGCCCTGCTGGCCCTGGTTGCGCGCCAGCTCCAGCAGCACGCGCACCAGGCGCGCCCGCGCATCCAGGAACGTGGTGTCGTGCACCAGCTGCGTCACGTGCCGCACCAGCCGGCTCAGGTTGGCCAGCAGGCCCAGGGCGACCTTGGGGCGCGCGTTCAGGAAGGCGTGGAAGTCCTCGCGCTGGATGGACAGCAGGTCCGTCTCCTCGCGCGCGACGGCATCGGTGGAGCGCGGCTCACCGTCGAGGAGCGCCAGCTCTCCGAAGAAGTCTCCGCGGTCGAGCAGCGCCAGGATGACCTCCTTGCCATCCGGTGAGCTGAGGCGGATGGCGACCTCTCCCTTGCGGATGACGTAGAGGGCCCTGCCCACGTCTCCCTGGTGGAAGATGACCTCCCCCTTCGCATAGCGCCGGGTGCGGAGGAGCGCGGACAGCTGCTCGAGGTCCTCGCCCTCGAGCTGCTCGAACATGGAGACCTGGGCCAGAAGCTGTGAATAGGACACGGAAGCACCCCTCGGATCGCGTGTACTGGAACCCGCTTTGCCGGCTACTCAAGCTTTGTACATCTATCCAGGCTCGGCAATTCCATACAAGTAGATGACAGTGAAATGTCGGAATGGATCTCGCTTTCAAGCCTGTATTCGGTTTCACGGCGAGGGAGTGAACTGCTTCACAGCCCGCACACCGGGCAAGGCCTAACGTGGCCCTCAACCTCGCAGTGAGAGACCGGACCGCCACCATGCCCAGACAGACCGCATCGGCCGCCCTCGCGCCCCAGGCCCCCTCCTCCAGGTCCAAACCGCTCACGGCGTACGACGGGGACGAGGAGAAGCCGTCGCCCCGGGAGGCGCGAAACCGGGGCACGGACCTGCTCGTCTCGGGAGACCTGGAGGGCGCACTCGCGGCGTTCCGGGAGGCGGTGGCGGTGGCGCCGGACGAGCCCTCCTGCCGGCAGAAGGTCGCCGAGGTCCTGCAACGGCTGGGGAGGACCCGCGAGGCGGTGGCCGAGTATGAGATTGCCGCCCGCGCCTGGAATCAGCACGGCTGGATGCTGCGGGCCCTCGCGCTCTGCAAGGTCATCCTCCAACTGGACCCGGGCCACGAGCGCACCCGGGCCTTCCTGGCGGAGCTCCGAGTCCGGCGCGGGCTGCCCCCGCCCGAGGACGAAGCCGTGCCGCGTCCTCCCGTATCCGCGGCTCCGCCCGCGCTGGCGCACGGGGGCTCCACCTCGGAGTCGCGTCTGGAGGTGGTGCCGCACCTGCTGCGCCTCAGCCCGCTCTTCGCCAGGCTGAAGCAGCCGCTGCTCCAGACAGTGAAGGAGGCCTTCACGCCCTGTACGGCGGACGCGGGCGAGGCCATCCTGACCCGTGGCCAGCCGGCGCAGGCGCTGTACCTGCTCCTGCGCGGACGGTGCACCGTGTTCCACCAGCACCTGGATGGCCATGAGTCGCCGTACCCCGAGCTGGTGGAGGGAGATGTCTTTGGCGAAGTCGCCCTGCTGCGCAGCAAGCTGGTGACGGCCACGGTGCGGGCGGCCACCCCGTGCCTGCTGCTGAAGCTGGAGCGCGAGGCCTTCGAGCAGCTCCTGGCGGCCGAGCCGGAGCTGCGACGAGAGCTGCAGCGGATGGGTGCCGAGCGACTGTGCCGTACCGCCCTGTTGCTGACGCGGCCACGGCAGGCACTCCCGGGCTTGTGATAGACACGGCGCGAGTGGCCACGGCGCGGCGACGTGGCCATCACCGCGGTGGAGGGGCCGTGCACGCCATGCAGATTGTCATGAACCCGGGGCTTTCCGACGAGCAGGCCTTCCCGCTCGGCGAGGGCATCACGTTCATCGGGCGCGACGTGGAGAATCAAATCTCGGTCCTCCACCGCAGCCTGTCGCGCCAGCACGCGCGGCTGGACACCACCAACGGCAAGGTCGTCCTGACGGACCTGCAGAGCAAGAACGGCACCTTCGTCGGCGCGGCGCGCATCGGGAGCCAGGAGCTCCAGCCCGGAGACACCTTCAGCTGTGGCGCGGTCACCTTCCGCCTGATTGCCGACCCCCAGGCGACGCAGGTGAGCCCCATGCTCACCCACGAGTCCCGCGTGCTCTCGCAGGTGTCCATCCAGGAGCTGCTCGGAGCGCAGGACCCGCACCGCTCCTCCGCGCTCAAGCTGGGCACCACGCCCGTGGCGGAGCGGGACAGGGACAAGCTGCAGATCCTCCTCAAGGTGAGCCAGTTCCTCTCCTCGCCGGGCACCATCGAGAGCCTGATGGAGCGCTCGCTGGAGCTGGTGTTCCAGGTGCTCGAGGTGGACCGCGCGGTCATCCTCCTGGTGGACAAGGGCTCGGGCCTGCTGCGGCCGCACGTGGCCCGGACTTCGGACGGCTCCAAAGACTTGTCGCAGGTCTACAGCCGGCACATCACCACGTACGTGCAGCAGCACGGCGTCGCGGCGCTCTTCGCGGATGCGCGGCTGGACCCGCGCCTGGACACCGCCGATTCCGTGGTCCAGCAGTCCATCTACGCGGCGATGTGCGCTCCGCTCAAGGCGCGCGAGGAGCTGCTGGGCGTCCTCTACCTGGACAACCTCCGGCGTCCGGAGCGCTTCTCACAGGAGGACCTGGAGTTCCTGTCCTCCTTCGCCAACCAGGTGGGAATCGCGCTGGAGAACTCGATGCTGTACCGGCGCATCGAGCAGGAGGCCATCCGCCGCAACAACTACCAGCGCTTCTTCCCGCCCAGCGCCCTGGAGCGGCTGGAGCAGTCCTCCACGGTGATGGAGCTGGGGGCGAAGGAGGCGGAGGTGACGACGCTCTTCTCGGACATCTGCGGCTTCACGCAGCTGTCCTCGACGATGCGCCCCACCGAGGTGGTCGACATGCTCAACGCGTACTTCCCCATCATGGCGGACATCGTGTTCGAGCAGGAGGGAACGCTGGAGAAGTACATCGGCGACGCGTTGATGGCGACGTGGGGCGCGCCCTTCTCCCATCCGGACGACGCCGACCGCGCGCTGCGGGCCGCCGTGCGGATGCAGCAGGAGCTCCAGCGGCTCAACCAGCAGCGCCGCGCGAGACAGCAGGTGGAGCTGTGGATTCACATCGGCCTGAACAGCGGCCCGGTGGCGGCGGGCAACATCGGCTCCAAGCGCTTCCTGCAGTACGCCACCATTGGTGACACCACCAACGTGGCCAGCCGCGTGTGCAGCGCCGCCGGCGCGGGTGAGATTCTCATCACCCAGAGCACGTACGACCTGCTGACGGAGCGGCGCTGGCCCCTGGAGCCCCTGCCGCCAACGCCCGTCAAGGGCAAGGACGCGCCGCTGATGCTCTACCGCGTGCGCTGGAACACCTGACGCGCGCGCCCCGCCGTGGCGAACGCCCGACGGCGATGACACCCGCGGTGTGCCTGGAGTCTTGACACTGCTGCCACCCCATGGCATCTAACGGGAAAACGATAATGATAACCATTTTCATTTCGTAATATTTCCTCGTCCGGCCGTTTCCGGAAGAACAGGTGAGAAGCACCGATGGGGACGCATTCCAGGGTGGCGCTAGTCACAGGTGCCGCACAGGGCATTGGAGCGGCGGTGGCGCGGGCGCTGGCGGACAGCGCCTCCATCGCCGCACTCGATGTGAATGAGGAGGGCCTCGCCGCCCTCGTCACGGACCTTCGCGCGCGCGGGTGTCAGGCCTCGGCCTGGCGTGCCGACGTGAGCGACAGCGCCGCGGTGGAAGCCGTCGTCGAGCGCGTCGAGCGCGAGCAGGGCCCCATCGACATCCTGGTGAATGTGGCCGGGGTGCTGCGGGTGGCTCCGGTCGTGTCGCTCAGCGACGCGGACTGGGCGACCACGTTCGCCGTCAACACCCATGGCGTCTTCCACATGTCCCGCGCCGTCGCGCGGCGCATGGTGCCGCGTCGGACGGGCGTCATCGTCACCGTGGGCTCCAACGCCTCCAGTGTGCCCAGGATGCAGATGGCCGCGTATGCCGCCTCCAAGGCCGCGTCGAGCATGTTCACCAAGTGCCTGGGGCTGGAGCTGGCCCAGCACGGCATCCGCTGCAACGTGGTGTCCCCCGGCTCCACCGACACCGCCATGCAGCGTGCGCTGTGGGCGGACGAGCACGGCGCCCAGGCGGTCATCGAGGGCTCGCCCGAGGCCTTCCGCGTGGGCATCCCCCTGCGCCGGATTGCCAACCCCGCGGACATCGCCGAGGCCGTGCGGTTCCTCGTCTCGGAGGGCGCCCGCCACATCACCATGCACGACCTCTGCGTCGACGGCGGCGCCACGTTGGGCGCCTAGCTCCATCCCCTCATCGACACCCCGCCCCTGTTCCTCTCGCGCCTGGCAGCGGCGCTCCTCTCAGTGGAAATTGAGAATGATTCCTAATTCTATTGTCGAAACACTATCCCCCGTCCCAGGTCATGAGGGAGCCACGGTGCTGACTCCCGGAGCAGGAGGTTGGCAATGGTGAAGCTCGCCGCGCAGTTGCTTGAGAGCTACGAGGCCGGGTCCTCGTTCTTCTTCTCCTCGCCCCGGCGGACGATGCTGGCGCAGGGCTCGTTCGCCACCGTTCCGCACAGCGTCGGTGAGGATGCGCTGGAGCGCCTCCCCAGGCGCGTCCGGGCGGTGCTCGATGACGCCCGGCAGGCCGACCACGACATCCCGGTGGTGGTGGGCGCGGTGCCCTTCGACGGCACCTCTCCCGCGCAGCTGGTGGTGCCGATGACCATCCAGCGCGCGGGCCCGCTGGTGTTCGACAAGGATGTCCCCGTGCACCGCCCCCTCGGCGCGCACTACACCGTCCAGCCGGTGCCGGAGCCCGCCGCGTACCTCCACGGCGTGGAGCGGGCCCTGACGCTGATGCAGAGCGGGCCCCTGCAAAAGGTGGTGCTGTCCCGCTCGCTGCACCTCAGCGCGAGCACGCCCATCGACCTGCGGCAGCTGCTCCGCAACCTGGCCTGGCGCAACCCCTCCGGCTACACGTTCGCCGTGGACCTGCCCCCGGGGCGGAACGGGGCCACCGGCGGCCGCACGCTGATTGGCGCGAGCCCGGAGCTGCTGGTCTCCCGCTCGGGCTTCCAGGTGCTCGCCAATCCGCTGGCGGGCTCGGCCGCGCGCAGCGCGGACCCGCTGGAGGACCAGGAGCGGGCCCGGGCACTGCTGACCTCCCCCAAGGACCTCCATGAGCACGCGGTGGTCATCGACGCCGTCGCGGAGGCGCTGCGCCCGTACTGCAAGACGCTGGACGTGCCGGCGGGCCCGTCGCTCGTCAGCACCGCGACAATGTGGCACCTGTCGAGCCGCATCGTCGGCGAGCTGATCGACCCGTCCATCTCCTCGCTGACGCTGGCCGCCGCGCTGCACCCGACACCGGCGGTGTGCGGCTATCCGACGCGGCTGGCGCACGAGGCCATCGGCTCCATCGAGCCGTTCGAGCGAGGCTACTACACGGGCGCCGTGGGCTGGTGTGACGCGAGCGGTGACGGCCAGTGGGCGGTGACCATCCGCTGCGCCGAGGCCGACGAGCGCTCGCTGCGGCTCTTCGCGGGCGCCGGCATCGTCGTCGGCTCCAAGCCCGAGTCCGAGCTGGCGGAGACCGAGGCGAAGTTCCGCACCATGCTCCAGGCGATGGGCCTGGGCCAGGTCGCCGAGGCCCAGCCATGACGTCCCCTGCCCTTCCCCTGCCGGGCTGCCCCACCTGGCCGGAGGCCTTCGCCACCCGCTACCGGGAAGCCGGCTACTGGCGCGGAGAGACCTTCGGGCAGCTGCTGCGCGAGCGGGCCCGGCGCCATGGCGAGCGCACCGCCGTCGTCGCGGGGAATGAGCGCTGGACGTACCAGCAGCTCGACGAGCGCGCCGACCGGCTGGCCGCGGGCTTCCTCGCCCTGGGCATCGAGCCGGGAGATCGCGTGGTGGTGCAGCTGCCCAACACCGCGGCCTTCTTCGAGGTGTGCTTCGCGCTGTTCCGCCTCGGCGCGCTGCCGGTGTTCGCGCTGCCGGCGCACCGTGGCGCGGAGATTGGCTACTTCTGCGAGTTCACCGAGGCGGTCGCCTACGTCATCGCCGACCGGCACGGTGGCTTCGACTACCTCAAGCTGGCCGAGCACGTCCGTGGAAAGGTGCCCACCCTCCGGCACGTCATCGTCGCCGGGGACGCGGGCCCCTTCACGCCGCTGAGCGCCCTGTACGCCGAGCCCGTCCCGCTGCCGGGGCCCCGGTCCGGAGACGTGGCGTTCTTCCAGCTGTCGGGGGGCAGCACCGGAGTCCCCAAGCTCATCCCCCGCACCCACGACGACTACCTCTACAGCGTGCGGGCCAGCGCGGACATCTGCCAGCTGGACGCGTCGAGCGTGTACCTGTGCGCGCTGCCGGCCGCGCACAACTTCCCGCTCAGCTCGCCGGGAGTGCTCGGTACCCTCTACGCGGGCGGCACCGTGGTGATGGCGCTGCACCCCAGCCCCGACGTGGCCTTCCCGCTCATCGAGCGCGAGCGCGTCACCCTCACTGCGCTGGTGCCCCCGCTGGCGATGATCTGGCTGGAGGCCGCGAAGGCCCGCCGGCACGACCTGTCCAGCCTGCGCATCCTGCAGGTGGGCGGCGCCCGGCTCAGCAACGAGGCCGCCGGGCGCGTGCGTCCCACGCTGGGCTGCACGCTGCAGCAGGTCTTCGGCATGGCCGAGGGCCTGGTCAACTACACCCGCCTGGACGACCCCGAGGAGCTCGTCGTCACCACCCAGGGGCGGCCCATCTCTCCGGACGACGAGCTTCGCATCGTCGACGAGGAGGACCGCGAAGTGGCCCCCGGTGAGCTCGGCCAGCTGCTGACGCGCGGGCCCTACACCATCCGCGGCTACTACAAGGCGGAGGCGCACAACGCCCGGGCCTTCACGGCCGACGGCTTCTACCGGACCGGCGACCTGGTCCGGATGACGCCCGAGGGCTACCTCGTGGTGGACGGCCGCGTGAAGGACCAGATCAACCGCGGCGGAGAGAAGATCGCGGCCGAGGAGGTGGAGAACCACCTGCTCGCCCACCCCGCCGTGCATGACGCCGCGCTGGTGGCCATCCCCGATGCGTTCCTGGGCGAGCGCACCTGCGCGTTCGTGATTCCTCGCGGCGCCCCGCCGGCCGCGACGGTCCTCACCTCGTTCCTGCGCGAGCGGGGACTGGCCGCCTTCAAGATTCCCGACCGGGTCGAGTTCATCGACGCCTTCCCCCAGACCGGGGTCGGCAAGGTCAGCAAGAAGTCGCTGCGTGACGCGCTCTCCCGCGCCGCCGCTGGAAGCACCGTTCCCCTCTCTCCGCGCTGAAAGGACCCCTCCATGGCGCTCCCCGCCATCACTCCCTACCCCATGCCCGGCACGGCCGACCTGCCCAGGAACAAGGTCTCCTGGACGCCCGAGCCCCGGCGCTCCGCGCTGCTGATTCACGACATGCAGCGCTACTTCATCAACGCCTTCACCGCCGGCGAGTCGCCGGTGTCCGAGCTGGTGGCGAACATCCAGCGGCTGCGCCAGCACTGCGCCGCGCTGGACATCCCCATCGTCTACTCGGCGCAGCCCGGCGGACAGACGCCCGAGCAGCGCGGCCTGCTGCAGGACTTCTGGGGACCGGGCATCAACGCCGGCCCGGAGCAGAAGCAGATCATCGACGCGCTGACTCCGGGCGAGGGCGACATCCTCCTCACCAAGTGGCGCTACAGCGCGTTCCGGAAGACCGAGCTGCACGAGCTGATGCGCGAGCGCGGGAGAGACCAGCTCCTCATCTGCGGCATCTACGCCCACATCGGCTGCCTGCAGACGGCCAGCGACGCGTTCATGAGCGACGTGCGGCCGTTCCTCGTGGCGGATGCCCTGGGTGACTTCTCCCTGGCCCACCACCAGCTCGCCCTGAGCTACGCGGCGCAGCTCTGCGCCGTCACGCTCACCACCCAGCAGGCCATCGACGCGCTCGGGCCTCGCCCGGCCGAGGCGGCCGCACCGCTCAGCCGCCGGAAGATTCGCGAGGACGTCGCCGAGCTGTTGCAGCAGTCCGCGGAGGAGCTGGGCGAGGAGGAGAACCTGCTCGAGCGCGGGCTCGACTCCATCCGCATCATGAGCCTGGTCGAGCGCTGGCGGAGCGCCGGCACGGAGGTCACCTTCGTGGAGCTCGCCGAGCGCCCCACGCTCTCGGACTGGTTCACGCTGCTGTCCCAGGCCGCACCGCCCGCGTCCCAGGGCCGCGCCCTCCACCCCTCTTGATTCTCGCAGCGCGGAGCCCTCCGCGCTCCTCGCCGCTTCACCTTCAGGGAGTACCTCCGATGCGCGACTCACAGCCCGCGGGCTGGCCACTGTCCGCGGCCCAGCACGGAATCTGGGTGGGCCAGCAGTTCGACCTCAAGAGCCCGGTGTACAACGCCGGCGAGTGCATCGAGATTCGGGGCGCCGTCGACGTGGCGCACTTCGAGTCCGCGCTGCGGCAGGCCCTCGGTGAAGCCGAGGCCCTGCACTCGCGCTTCGTGTCCGGGGCTTCGGGCCCCGTGCAGTCCGTGGAGCCCCGCGCGGACTGGCCCCTGCACTTCGCGGATGTCAGCGGGACGCCCGACCCGTGGGCGGCGGCGCACGCCTGGATGCGCGAGGACCTGACCCGGACCGTGGACCTGGCCCAGGGTCCGCTCTTCGCGGAGGCGCTGTTCAAGGCCGCGCCGGACCGGTTCTTCTGGTACCAGCGGGTGCACCACATCGCGCTGGACGGCTTCGGCTTCTCGCTGGTGGCGCGGAGGGTGGCCGACCTCTACACGGCGCGGGTGACGGGACGCCCCGCGACGGGAGGCTTCGGCCCGCTGCGCCCCGTGCTGGAGGAGGACGCCGCCTACCGGGCAGGCGCCCAGGTGGAGGCGGACCGGGCCTTCTGGGTGGGGCGCTTCGAGAAGGGCCCCACGCCGGTCAGCATCGCGGAGCCCGCGCCCATGTCGTCCACCTTCGTGCGGCAGATGCAGCACCTGTCCCCGGCCGAAGTGGAGCGCATGCAGGTCACCGCGCGCCAGGCGGGGCTGGGCTGGCCGGACCTGGTGCTGGCCGCCACGGCGGTCTGGCTGCACCGGCTGACGGAGGCCCGCGAGGTGGTGCTGGGCCTGCCGGTGATGTCGCGCCTGGGCTCGGTCGCGCTGAAGGTGCCGTGCATGGCGATGAACATCGTCCCGCTGCACGTGTCCGTGAAGCCGGAGGCGGGGCTGCTGACGATGGCTCGCGACGTGGCGGCGGAGGTCCGCGCCATGCGGCCGCACCTGCGCTACCGCTACGAGCAACTGCGCCGCGACCTGAGGCGCGTGGGTGGCCAGCGCAAGCTGTTCGGCCCCGTGGTCAACCTCATGCCGTTCGACTACGCCCTGCGCTTCGCGGGGATGCCGGCCGTCGCGCACAACCTCTCCGCCGGGCCTGTCGAGGACCTGTCGATTGGCATGTACGCCCGGTCCGACGGCAGCGGGATGCGGGTGGACTTCGACGCCAACCCCGCCTGCTACCGCCCCAACGAGCTGCGTGCCCACCAGCGGGGCTTCCTCCAACTCCTGGAGTCCCTGGTCGCCGAGCCCGAGCTGCCCGTGGGCTCGATGCTGCCGGGCCGGGGCCGGGCGTCACCGGTGGCGGAGGCGCTGCCCAATCTGGCCGCGTGCCTTCTCGATGGAGGCCCGCTCCCTGCTCCGGCGCGCCCCGTGCTGGAGCTGCTCACCGAGCGCGCCCGCGAACAGCCCGAGGCCATTGCCGTGGAGCATGGCCCCTATCGGCTGAGCTACCGCGAGCTGCTCGAGTCCGCGAGTGTCCTGGCGAAGCAGCTCGTCTCCGAGGGCGTGCGGCCGGACACCGCCGTGGCCGTCATGCTGCCGCGAAGCCTGGACGCGATTGTGGCGGCCTGGGGAGTGCTCCTCGCGGGCGCGGGCTACCTGCCCATCGACCCCTTCGGTCCTTCGTCCCGGACCGCCGCGATTCTCGCCGATGCGGCGCCCGACCTGATTGTCACCACCGCGGGTGAGGGCCCGACGCCCGGCGCAGGGCCACAGGCACCGGGGAATCTGCTCGTGAAGCGGCGCCCCGGCTCCGAGCCTGGCGCTTCCGCTTCGACCTCGCCCGCCGGGGAGGCACGGCTGGCGTACGTCATCTACACCTCCGGCTCGACGGGCCAGCCCAACGGCGTGCAGATCGACCGGGACGCGCTGGCCCACTTCGTGGTGGGGGCGACGCAACGCTACGGGCTGCGCTCCGACGACCGGGTGCTCCAGTTCGCCCCGCTGCACTTCGACGCCAGCGTCGAGGAGCTCTCCCTCACCCTGTGCGTCGGCGGCAGGCTGGTGCTGCGCACGGATGAGATGCTCCAGTCGGTGCCGAGACTGCTCGACGCCTGCGCCGAGCACGGCATCACCGTGCTCGACCTGCCCACGGCCTTCTGGCACGAGCTGGCCTACAGCGTCTCGACGGGCTCGGCCCGCCTTCCCTCCTCCCTGCGCACGGTCATCATCGGCGGCGAGGCCGCGCTGCCCGAGCGCGTCGCCCGCTGGCGCACCACCGTCGGCCCCCAGGTGCGGCTGCTCAACACCTACGGCCCCACCGAGGCCACCGTGGTGGCCACCGTCGCCACGCTCAGCGGTGAGGACGCAGTCGGCGGCGCCAGCGATGAGGTTCCCATCGGCCGGCCCCTGCCGGGGGTGTGCGCCGTGCTCCTCGACGCGCAAGGGAAGCCTGTCACGGCGGGAGACGAGGGCGAGCTGTACCTGCTCGGCGGAGGCCTGGCCCGTGGCTACCTGGGACGCCCGGCGCTGACCGCGGCGCGCTTCACCGAGCTCGCGGCCCTGCCCGGCCAGCCGCGCGCCTACCGCACGGGTGACCGCGCCCGCCTCGGTGACGATGGGCAGCTGATCTTCGTGGGCCGCGTCGACGACGAGTTCAAGCTCAGCGGGCACCGCATCGACCCGGCCGAGGTGGAGACCGTGCTGCTCGGCCACCCCCGGGTGCGAGAGGCCGCCGTCGTTGGACAGGTGCTGCCCGGAGGCTCGCGGCGGCTGTGTGCCTGGCTCGTCACCGACGCACCCGAGCCCTCCGTCATGGAGCTGCGCCAGCACGTGCAGGCGGCGCTGCCCGCCCCCATGGTGCCCGGCGCCTTCGTGTTCCGGGAGCGGCTGCCCAGGACCAGCACGGGGAAAATCGACCGCTCGGAGCTGCGCCGCGTGTCCCCCATCGAGGAGCCGGCCCCGACTTCACCGGCAGCCACCGGACTGGAGCAGCGGGTGCTGCGAGTCTGGGAGCAGGTCCTGGGGATGAGCGGCCTGTCGGCGGAGTCTGACTTCTTCGACCTCGGCGGCCAGTCGCTCCAGAGCATCCAGGTAGCGAACCGGCTCGGCGTCGAGCTGGGCCGCGAGGTGCCCGTCGCCACGGTGTTCCGCCACCCGACCGCCGCCGCGCTGGCGCGAGCCCTGGAGCACGGGCCGGACGTGGCAACGGAGGCCGGAGGCCTCACCGCCGCGATGCTCGCGGACGCCGAGCTGCCGGAGGACCTCGTTCCACCGTTGCAGACCACTGGCGCGCTGCCGGCCTGGCTGCGACAGGTCGTGTTGACCGGGGCCACGGGCTTCGTCGGGGCCCACCTGCTCGACCAGCTCCTGCGCCAGACGGAGGCCCGGGTGGTCTGCCTGGTGCGCGCTAGCGATGAGGCGCATGCGATGGAGCGGCTGCGCGAGGCCCTGGCCTCACAGCACCTGTCCACGGCCAGCCTCTCCGAGCGCGTGGTGGCGCTGCCGGCCGACCTGACGCAGCCGTGGCTGGGGCTCGGCTCCGCGCGGTTCCACGGGCTGGCCTCCGAGTGCGACGCCGTCTTCCACAACGCCGCCGTCGTCAGCGTCGTGCGCGAGTACGGCAGCCTCCAGGCGGTCAACGTACGGGGCACGCGCGAGCTGCTCCGGCTGGCCGCCGCCGTCCGTCCCAAGCCCTTCCACTACGTCTCCACCCTCGCCGTGGCCCCCCAGGCGAACCTCCTCCCCGAGGTGCCCGAGGAGTTCGTCCCCGCACACCCTGGCCTGCGTGACGGCTACCAGCAGAGCAAGTGGGTGGCGGAGCGCCTCGTCCAGCAGGCGGGAGCGCGCGGGCTGCCCGTGGCGGTCTACCGGCTGGGGCGCGTGGTGGGCGCACCCGACAGCGGCATCGTGAACCCGCAGGACCTGGTCTGGCGCATCCTGCTGGCCGGCATCCCCGTGGGCACGCTGCCCCAACTCGACGTGGGCGAGGCGTGGACGCCGGTGGACTTCGTCGCACGGGCGCTCGTCCACCTGTCGCGGGGGGCCAGCCCCGGCACGGTGTTCAACCTCACGCCCACCGCGGACGTGCGGCTGGGCGAGCTGTTCCGCCAGGTCCAGGACTATGGCTACCCGGTGGAAATGCTCCCCGTGGGTGCGTGGCGCGCACGCGTCGCGGAGCGCGCTGGCGGGGGAGACCACGACACCACGCTGGCGTTCTTCGACCTGCGCTCGGGCTCCGCCGAGCCCGCCTTCGGTCTGGGCCCCGTCCGCTGCGAGCGCGTCCTCCAGGGCCTGGCGGGCACCGGCATCTCCTGCCCTCCGACGGACCGCGCCCTGCTGTACCGCTACCTCGACTACTGCGTCGCGCAGGGGCTCCTGCCACCGCCGCCCGGAGCCCTGATGAACCCACGGAACGGCAACACGCCCTCAAACGAAAGGGCCCCGCTGTGATGACCCGAGATTGGACACCTCGTTCGTGGCGGGAGAAGCCCGTCACGTGCATTCCGGATGACTATCCGGACCTTCACGCGCTCGCTCGCACCGAGGAGCAACTGTCGCGCCTGCCTCCGCTGGTCTTCGCGTCGGACACGCGCCGCCTCACCTCCAGCCTGGCCCAGGTCGCCGAAGGCAAGTCCTTCCTGCTGCAAGGCGGTGACTGCGCGGAGAGCTTCAAGGAGTTCACCACCGACAACATCCGCGACACCTTCCGGCTCATCCTCCAGATGGCGGTGGTGCTCACCTTCGCGGGGGGCCGGCCGGTGGTGAAGGTGGGCCGCATCGCGGGCCAGTTCGCCAAGCCGCGCTCCAGCGGGGTGGAGACCCAGGGCGGGCTCACCCTGCCCAGCTACCGGGGCGACATCATCAACGGCATGGACTTCGACGCCCGCGAGCGGACGCCCGACCCCCGGCGGCTGCTCCAGGCCTACCACCAGTCCTCCGCCACGCTGAACCTGCTGCGCGCCTTCGCCCAGGGCGGCTACACGGACCTCTACGAGCTGCAACAGTGGACGCTCGACTTCGTGGCGAGCAACCCCCAGGGCGACCTCTACCGGGGGCTGGCGGACAAGATCTTCGAGTCCCTGCGCTTCATGCGCGCCCTCTGCGAGCGCCCCGAGCAGCAGCCGCCCACCCCGGGGCCGGTGGACTTCTTCACCAGTCACGAGGCCCTGCTCCTCAACTACGAGGAGGCCCTCACCCGCGCCGAGCCCGGCTCGAACGAGTGGTTCGACACGTCCGCGCACATGCTGTGGATTGGCGAGCGCACCCGCCAGCTCGGCGGTGGACACGTGGAGTTCATGCGCGGCATCAAGAACCCCATCGGCCTCAAGTGCGGCCCGACGATGGAGCCGGACGACCTGCTGCGGTTGATGGACGTCCTCGATCCCCACGGCATCCCCGGACGGCTCACGCTCATCGGCCGCTTCGGCGCGGACAAGGTTGCTGACTGCCTGCCCCGCCTGATGGCCGCCACCCACCGCGATGGCCGCCCCGTCATCTGGTCCATCGACCCGATGCACGGCAACACGCACAAGGCCGGCAACGGGTACAAGACGCGCTCCTTCGACCGCATCCTCGCGGAGGTGCTCGCCTTCCTCGATGTCGCCGCGGCCGAGGGTGTCCACGCCGGGGGCCTGCACCTGGAGATGACCGGACAGCACGTCACCGAGTGCCTGGGCGGCTCGTTCCCCATGAGCGAGGACGACCTCTCCAGCCGCTACCACACCCACTGCGACCCACGACTCAACGCCGACCAGGCCCTGCAGCTGGGCTTCATGGTGGCCGAGTCCCTCCAGTCACCCCGCGCCGCCCGTGCCCGGGCCGCGTGAAATCCAAGCCGACTCTTGACAGGCCGGCACCGCGCATCTAGATGCCTCCGCATTGAAAATGATAACCATTTTCACAATCAACCATCCCGCCAACGCGGGGACCCGGGCACGGGTCGGAGGCAGCACCCTCCTCGCGTTGCTGACGGGACTGCTCATCTCGGGCCCTGTCCTCGCGAGCGCGCCCCAGGTGGAAGGCGCGGAGAAGCCGCCGGCTTCCGCCTCGCCAGCGCCCGCCATCGAGGCACCGAAGCTCCTGGAGTTCGTCGAAGCGGCCTACCCCGCTCAGGCGGAGCGCGAGCGCCGCGAGGCCACGGTGGTCCTCAGGCTCACGCTCGACGCCCAGGGCGCCGTCACCGAGGCGGAGGTGCTGGAGCCCGCCGGCCCTGACTTCGACGAGGCGGCCCGCGCCGCCGCGCTCCGCTTCCGCTTCGAGCCCGCGAAGCGCAACGGCGTGCCGATGCCTTCTCGCATCGCCTACAGCTACGAGTTCCGCCTGCCACCACCCGTGGCGGCACCCTCCGACAAGCCCGCCTCGGCTTCCGCGCCGGTGGCAGCCCCCTCCGAGCCCTCCGCGGCCTCCGTGCCGGAGCGCACCCCGGAGCAGCAGGAGCCCACCACCACCGTCGAGACGGCGCCCACGCCCGCCCCCGGCCCTGATGCGGCAAACGTCGAGGCCATCGAAGTCACCGTCGAAGGAGAGTCCGAGGCGCAGCGCCTCCGCGAGTCCGCCGAGGCGGTGCGGGTCATCGAGACGGAGCAGCTCCAGCGTGAGGCCGTGGACCTGGGCCAGGCCCTGGCACGCACGGAAGGCATCGGCGTGCGTCGCGCGGGAGGACTGGGCAGCCGCTCGCGCTTCTCACTGGCGGGGCTCACGGACGAGCAGATCCGCTTCTTCATCGACGGGGTGCCGCTGGAGCTGGCCGGCTACGGCCCGGAATTCGCCAACGTCCCCGTCAACTTCGTCCAGCGGATGGAGATCTACCAGGGCGTCGTCCCGGTGCGCTTCGGCGCGGACTCGCTGGGCGGAGCGGTCCAGATCGTCACCACCGAGGAGGTCCGCGGCTCCCGGGCGGCCGCCTCGTATGAAATCGGCTCCTTCGACACCCACCGACTGACGCTCAGCGGGCGGCACCTGCACGAGCCCACCGGCCTGTTCGTCCGCGCCAGCGGCTTCTTCGACTCCACGCCCAACGACTACCGCGTCGACGTCGAGGTTCCAGACGACCTGGGCCGGCTCGTCCCCAGGACGCTCCCCCGCTTCCACGATGCCTTCCGGGCCGGTGGTGGTGCCGTGGAGGCGGGCTTCGTCGAGCGCCCCTGGGCCCGACGCCTGCTGCTGCGGGCCTTCGCCAACACCACCTCCAAGGAGATCCAGCACGACGTCACCATGGAGACGCCCTATGGCGACGTGGACTCCGGCAGTTCCTCCGCGGGCGCGACGCTTCGCTTCGAGAATGCGTACGGCTCGGGGCTCACCGCCGACGCCGTCGGCGGCTACGTCTTCCGCCGGAGTCACTTCACGGACGTCGGGACGTGCGCCTACGACTGGTTCGGGCGCTGCATCCAGACGCTTCCCCAGCCGGGAGAAATCGAGTCGCGCGCCGTCGAGCGCGTGGTCCACCAGCACACGGGCTTCGCGCGTGCCAACGTCGGCTGGACGCTGTCGCCGGACCACGTGTTCCGCCTCGCCATCGCGCCCACGTGGGTGGCCCGCTCCGGTGAGGACCGGGCCCTCCGGGCGCGCGGTGAGGTGGACCCGCTCACTGGCGACAGGAGCATCTTCTCGCTCGTCACCGGGCTCGAGTACGAGCACGACGCGCTCGGCGGCCGCCTGGAGAACATCGCCTTCCTCAAGGACTACCTCCAGCTCTCACGCGCGGACCTGCTGCTCCCCAGCAACACCTTCCAGCCAGCGGACCAGGACATCCACCACCTCGGCGTGGGCGACAGCCTGCGCTTCCGCCTCTCCCAGGCCCTGCGTGCGAAGGCCTCCTACGAGTGGGCCTCGCGCCTTCCCCGGCCCGACGAGCTCTTCGGCGACGGCATCCTCTATGGAGAGAACCTCCTGCTGAGGCCCGAGCGCAGCCACAACCTCAACCTGGAGCTGGCGCTCTCCCTGCCGGACACGGCGGCCGGCGAGTTCCGGGGCAGCGTGCTGGGCTTCGGGCGACTCGTGGATGACTTCATCCAGCCGGTGGGCCGCGAGGGGTACTTCACGTACCAGAACGTCATCGAGGCCCGCAGCCTCGGAGTCTCCGGTGCCGCGGGGTGGACCTCGCCGGGACGGCTGCTCTCGCTCGACGGCAACGCCACCTTCCAGGACTTCCGCAACACCTCCACCGAGGGCCCCTTCGCGGAGTTCGAGGGCCAGCGCCTTCCCAACCGCCCGCACCTGCTCGCCAACGGCAGCGCCCGGCTCCAGTGGACGGGGGTGGCGAGCCCGCGCGACGAGCTCTCGCTGGGCTGGCACTCCCGCTACATCCACTCCTTCTTCCGCGGCTGGGAGCGGCTGGGACAGGGCGACTCGAAGCAGACCATCGACGCGCAACTGCTCCACTCCCTCGCGCTCACCTACGTCACCCGCACCTCGCGCGCCACGCTGAGCTGGACGGTGGACGTGCAGAACCTCACCGACGCCTCCTCCTTCGACTTCCTGGGCGTGCAGCGCCCCGGACGCACCGTCGCCGCCAAGCTGGTCGCGGAGCTCTGAAGCACTTCCGTCAACCCCCGCCTCACTCCTGGAAAGGAACCACCCGATGAAGCTCGCCTCTTCCTTCCGCTTCCCACGCCTCACCGCCACGGCCCTCGCGCTGTCGCTGCTCGCCGCGTGTGGCGACGACAAGGACCCGGTCGACCCGATCGACGAGACGCCGGAGAAGCCGGTGTATGCCGCCATCGCGCAGGTGTCCGCCAACAACGAGTCGCAGAGCTACGTCATCCTCACGGACTCGGTGGACCAGACCGCGCCCCTCTCCCTGGAGAAGGCCATCGAGGTTCCGGGCCGCGCGCTCGGCTCGGGGCCGATGAAGTCGGGCTCGCTGTACGTCAGCAGCAGCGAGGGCGCCGAAGTCACCCGGTATGACCTGACGACCGAGGGAACCCTGGAGAAGAAGGCCACCGTCAGCTTCCAGGGCCGGGGCGTCGCCTCCATCGGCGAGTACCAGAACCAGTTCCAGTTCATCTCCAACACCAAGGCCTACTACTTCGACGGCCGCACCGCGCAGCTCATCGTCTGGAACCCCACCGACATGACGCTGGTCAACGCCGTCACCATCAACGGGCTCGCCACGGAGGGCGCGGTGACGACCTTCGCCACGCACCCGGTGCGCACGGGGAACCTGGTCATCATGCCCGTGGGCTGGCGTCCCAGCGCGGGCGTGGGCATCACCAAGCAGGCCGGCCTCGTCGTGGTGGACACGACGACGGATGCGGTGACGCTCGTGAAGGATGACCGCTGCGGCTATGTGCGCGACGGCGTCCTCGGCCCGGATGGCATGGTGTACGTCGCCACCGAGGCGTACGGCGCGGCGGTGTTCCGCGTCGCCGGAGGGAGCACGCCCGTTCCCTGCCTGCTGAAGTTCAACCCGCAGACGCGCACCTTCGACACGACGTTCTACCGGGAGCTCAGCACGCTGACGGGCGGCGCGGCCACGGGCTCGCTGCTCCCCGGCCCGCAGGGCACGGCGTACCTGCGCGTCCTCGATGAGACCGTCTACACCGTCAATGCCGGCACGCACCCGCGCGTGGTGGCGAGCGCCCAGGCGTGGACGTGGTGGCAGCTGCGGCTCGACACGCTCACCGCCACCAAGGTCTCGACGCTTCCGGCGAGCACCGGCAGCAGCTTCCTCTTCAACGTCGATGACGACCGCGTCCTCTTCACCGAGTTCGCCAACAACTCGACCACGACGAACTTCCGCGAGCTGTCGGACCAGAGCGGCACGGTGGCCTTCAGCACCCAGGGCCTCGCGTTCTCCTTCCTGCAGCTGCGCTGAGCCGCTCCCCTCCCCGCGCCGGGCGTGCCCAGACACGCCCGGCGCCGGGCCTCTTCTTCCCGCCCACGTCCGGGGCGAACCCAACGCCCCCTGAGAGAGCAACACTGCGATGCCCATCGTGGATGTCATCAAGAATGTCTTCGTGCAGTGGGGCGCCAACTGGGTGCTGTGGCTCCTGTTCGCCCTCTCGCTGGTGAGCCTCGGCATCATCGTCGAGCGCTGGCTCGTCTTCCGCAGCAAGCAGGACGTCATCCGCGAGCTGTCCCTGTCGCTGGAGCAGACGCTGGCGACCGGTGACTTCGCCCGTGCGCTGGAGAAGCTGGAGCAGCGCACGTCCGTGGGCGCCATGGTCGCGCGCGCGGGGCTGCGCCTCGCCCCCCAGGGGATGACGGCGGCGGAGAAGAGCATGCAGGGCGCGCTGGCCCTGGAGCGCTCGACGCTGGAGAACCGCCTGGCCTTCCTGGGCACGCTGGGGAACAACGCGCCCTTCATCGGGCTGTTCGGGACGGTCATCGGCGTGCTGCTGGCCTTCGAGGAGCTCAGCCGGAGCGCGGGCGCCGTGGGCGGCGCACGCACGAGCCAGGTCGCGTCGAACGCGGTGATGGGCAGCATCGCGGAGGCCCTGGTGGCCACCGCCATCGGCATCGGGGTCGCCCTGCCCGCCGTCGCCGCGTACAACTACTTCCAGCGGCGAATCGCGCAGATCCTCTCGGACACCGAGGCGCTCTCCAACCTCGTGCTGGCCTACCTGTCCGCGCGCGAGCGGGGAACCCTGGGCACCGGAGCCCCGGCCGCCGCGGCAGAGACGCGCCCCGCGCTGGGAGGACGGTAGTCATGGCCGGTGGAAACCAGCCACGCGGCGGGTTGATCGAAGGCATCAACGTCACGCCGCTCGTCGACATCATGCTGGTGCTGCTCATCATCTTCATGGTCACCGCGAGGCTCGTCGACAGCCCCGCCGTGCCGTTGGATCTGCCCCAGGCCTCCCAGAGCGAGGATGTGCAGACCATCTTCGCCGTCTCCATCACCGCCGACGGCGCGCTCCTGCTGGATGGCGCCGCCACGGACGCGGAGACCTTGAAGGACAGGGCGCGTGAGGCGCTGGCGCGAGAGCCGGAGCTTCGCGCCGTCATCCAGGCGGATGGGGCCGTTCCCCACCGCCAGGTCATCGCGGTGCTCGACCGGCTGAAGGAGGCGGGGCTCACCCGCGTGGCCTTCGGCACGGTCCGCCCCGAGCCCGTCATCCCGAACAGCGCCGCACCCACCGGAGCCGGGCGTGAAGCCCCCTGAGCCACCTCTCCAGCGCGCCGCTGGCACCGAGAGCATCGCGGAGCTCATCCTCGGCCCCGAGCGTCCGAAGCGCTCGAAGGGGCTCGTGTGGGCCCTGCTGGCGACAGCGTCCCTGCATGGTGCGGCGGGCGCGCTGGCCTGGCAGGCGTGGCGCAACGCGGCCTCGCGCGCGCCTCCCCCGGCGGCGCCCCGGCCCACGGTGCGCATCGACCACGTGGTGTCCCTCCCTCCCCCGGCGGCGCCCGAGCCACCGCCGCTCCCTCCTCCAGCGAAGCCTCCTCCTCCCGTCCGGGCCGAGCCCCCACGGGCCCGCGTGAAGCCCGCCAGCACCGCCGCGAAGGAGGCGCCTCCCCCGCGCTCCGCCGAGCCCGCCCAGGCCGGTGAAGTGGTCGCCGCGAAGGAGGCTCAGTCCCCCCTCGACTTCACGGGCTTCGACATCGCGAGCGGTCAGGCCCCGCGCTACGCCGGTGGCGTGACGGCGTCCACCGGGCGCTCCACCACGGCTGTCGCTCCCGGCGCGGGAGTCGGAGAGGAAGGTGACGGCACCGGGGAGAGCCACGCCCGGCCCGTTCAGCTTCCGGCGCGCAACTGGAGCTGCCCCTGGCCGAAGGAGGCGGAGGCCCTGCGCCTCGACGAGCAGACGGTGGTGCTGCGCGTGGTCGTCACCCCGGAAGGCCGGGTGACGACGGCCGAGCTGATGTCCGACCCTGGCCATGGCTTCGGAGAGGCGGCACTCGCCTGTGCGCGGAGCGCGCGCTTCGAGGCCGCCGTCGACCGGGCCGGCCGACGCTACCTGGCCACCTCGCCGCCCATCCGGGTCCGCTTCAAGCGGCGCTGAGCCGCGACCTTGCCTCGGGGCCACGCCCCTTCGTCCGTAGAGCCATCAGGAGCATCTCGTGAGCGCATCCCTCTCGCCGAACCAGGAACGCCAGCTGCTCTGGCTGCTGGCGGCCGTCCAGTTCACCCACCTCATGGACTTCATGATCGTGATGCCGCTGGGGCCGGAGTTCATGCGCGTGTTCGACCTGTCGACGGCGCAATTCGGGACGATGGTCTCCGCGTACACGCTGGCCTCGGCGGCGATGGGGGTGACGGGCCTGTTCTGGCTGGACCGCTTCGACCGGAAGCGGGCGCTGATGACGCTCTACGGAATCTTCATCGCCGCGACGCTGGCCTGTGGCGCCGCGCGGAGCCACACGGAGCTGCTCGTGGCGAGGACGCTGGCCGGCGCCTGCGCGGGGCTGATGGGCGCCGTGGTGATGGCCATCATCAGCGACCTCGTGCCCATGGAGCGCCGGGGCCGGGCCATCGGGACGGTGATGGCGTCGCTCGGCCTGTCCGCGGTGGCCGGCGTACCGCTGGGGCTGGGCATCGCCAGCGCCCTGGGCTGGCGCGGCCCCTTCTGGGCCATTGGAGCACTCGCGAGCGGCGTGTGGCTGTGCCTGCTCTGGCGCCTGCCTTCGGTGCGTCAGCACCTCGCCGCGGCCGGCACGGGGGTGCGGCGCAATCCTCTCGCGCCGCTCGCGGCCCCGGGCCTGATGCTGGGCTGGGTGCTGACGTTCTGCGTGGTGTTCTCCAGCTTCCTGCTGATTCCGTACCTGGGGGCCTACATGGTCGGCAACCTGGGGCTGCGCATGGAGGACCTGTCCTGGGTGTACCTGTGTGGAGGCGCGGCCACGCTGGTGAGCGCGCGTCAGGTCGGGCACCTCGTGGACCGCTTCGGCCCGGCGCGGATGCTGGGCGCGCTGCTGGTCGGAACGATGGGCCCTCATCTGCTGTTCACCCACCTGCCGCCCTCGCCGCTGCCGGTGGTGCTGGCGGTCTTCGTGGTGTTCATGGCGCTGACCTCCACCCGCGCCATCCCCACCATCGCTTTGGTCACCGCGCGAGTCCCACCAGCGCTGCGCGGGCGCTACCTCGCGGTCAACATGGCGGCGGGCGATGCGGCATCGGGACTGTCCGCCTGGATGAGCGGCCTGTTGATTGCGACCGCGCCCCAAGGCGCGCTGATTGGCTTTGGCCAGGTGGGTTGGATTGCGGTGGGCGTGACGGCCCTCTCGCTGTTCATCCTCTGGACGTTTGGACGTAGCCCCCTACCCCTGAGCGCCGCGGCAACTTGAGCGCCTTCCGCAGTGACCTACCCATAAAGGAAGCCTCATGGACTCCTCCCAGAGGAATCACCCGTCGCTCCCCCGTCCCATCATTGGAGAGATGAAGCTCGACTACTCCAACCGCCTGCTGGCCGAAGCGAAGCGGCTGGTGCCCGGCGTCTCGCAGTCGATGATGAAGAAGCCCGAGATGTTCGCCCCCGGCGCCTTTCCGGTCTTCCTCGCCCGGGGCCAGGGCACGCTGGTGGAGGACGTCGACGGCCAGCAGTACATCGACTTCATCTGCGGGCTGGGCGCCAACATGCTGGGCCACAACCACCC
This sequence comes from Pyxidicoccus trucidator, assembly GCF_010894435.1. NCBI lineage: Bacteria > Pseudomonadati > Myxococcota > Myxococcia > Myxococcales > Myxococcaceae > Pyxidicoccus > Pyxidicoccus trucidator. Next base: position 75,147 of record NZ_JAAIXZ010000030.1, read on the forward strand.
GGACGTGGTGGGGCCCATCCGGCGGCACCTGGATGAAGGCCTCCTCCACTCCCTGCCCACGCCGGTGGAGGTCACCGCCGCGCAGGCGCTGGTCGACATGATTCCGGGCGCGGAGATGGTGCGCTTCTTCAAGACGGGCGCGGATGCGACGTCCGCGGCGGTGCGGCTGGCGCGCTACCTCACCGGCAGGGAGCGCATCATCACCGTGGGCTACAACGGCTGGCACGACCACTTCCAGTACGACACACCGGGCGTGCCCGCCGCGCTGGCCGCGCTCACGCAGCGGATGCCTCTCTTCACCGTGCCCGACGAGGCCGCCCTGCTGACCAGCATCGAGCAGAACGGGAAGCAGCTCGCGATGGTGCTCCTCTCGGTGCCCTACAACCGCGTCCTGAGCCGCGAGTTCCTGCAGACGCTGCGGGCCACCTGCACGGCCCACGGGGTGCTGCTGGTCCTGGACGAAGTCGTGACGGGCTTCCGCCTCGCCCTGGGTGGCGCCCAGGAGTTCTTCGACGTGAAGGCGGACTTCGTGTGCCTCTCGAAGAGCATCGCGGCGGGCATGCCCCTCTCGGCGATTGCCGGGCCGGAGCGACACCTGAGCAAGCTGGCGGACCTGCAGGTGTCGACGACCTTCGGAGGTGAGCTGCTGTCCCTGGCGGTATGTGAGTCCGTGCTGGGGGGGTACCGGAAGAGCGGCTACATCGAGCACCTCGCCACCCTGGGCCGGCGGCTGCGCGAGGGCGTCAACGCCCGCGCCGAGCAGCTCGGCTCGCCGCTGCGGGTGATTGGCTACGACGCGATTCCGTTCTTCCTCTTCGACAAGAACCCCGTGGAGCACGGGAAGCGGATGCAGCCCTTCCAGGCCGGCATGGCCCGCAGGGGCGTGCTGCTGCGCCGCGACGTCAACTTCATCTGCGCGGCGCACACGGCCGAGCAGATTGAGTACACCATCGAGATGGCGGGGGAAGTGATGCAGTCCCTCCTCGCGTCCGCTCCGGCCGTCAGCGCGGCCTGAGCGAGCAGACACGGCGGCCGGGGGCTTCGTGGCCCCCGGCTCCGACCTCAGTCGTGGGGCTCTTCGTGGTCGGCGGTGTTCCGCTTCCAGTAGCCAATCACCCGGACCCAGCTCTTGTTCAGGTGGCGCTCGTCGACCAGGAACTCCCGGATGTTGCGCATCGAGGTGGCCTCTCCCGCCGCCCAGACGAAGCCGTCGCCCGGAGGCAAGGTCAGCCCGCGGATGGCCCGCTCCAGCAGGTCCGTGGCCCCCGGCGCCGCGCCGTTCCGGTGCAGCCAGGTCAGCTCCATGTTGGCGCGAGTCTCCAAGCGGATCTCCTCGGTGGCATCGCCGACCTCGAGGAAGACGATGGCGCGGGCACCGGCGGGAAGCTCCTCCAGCCTGCGGCTGATGGACGGCAGCCCGCTCGGGTCTCCCGCGAACAGGTACCAGTCGAAGTCGTCGGCGACCATGAGCGAGCCCCGAGGCCCCGCGACGCCGATGAAGTCCCCCACCTTCGCCTTCGCGGCCCAGGTGGAGCCGGGCCCGGTGCCGTGCAGCACGAAGTCGAGGTCCAGCTCACCGGCGACGGGGTCATGGCGCCGCGGCGTGTAGTCGCGCGTCGCGGGCCGGGCGACGCCCTCCGGGAAGACGACGCCGTGCGGGCCCATGGTGGGCATCGCGGGCTTGAGCTCTCCCGGGTTGGGGATGAGCAGCTTCACGTGGTCGTCGGCGCTGTCGCTGTGGAACCCCACCAGGTCCTCTCCGCCGAGCGTGACGCGCATCATGTGGGGCGTGAGCCGGGTGACCCGGCGGACTTCGAGGAGCCGGAACTTCACCGGGAAGGGGCCTCGACGGAACACTCTCTCTGCCACGGTCATCACCTGCGCTCCTGGTTCATACGGCCTCCGACACCTCCCAGGAGCGTGTCGGGCTTGCCATTGACTCGATAGTGACTCTCATTATCATATTCACCACAAGGACGCACGGAGCAATGACGCCCGGGGAGCCGTGCCCGGACGCCTGGGGAGTGGCGTGTGGGTCCTCGAGCCGGGAGCCACCAGGCGGGCGCAGCGCCTCCACCGCGTGCGTGGCTCCGGTGCGCGGAAGCTACAGCCGTGCGTGGAGGAGGTCCGCGACGCGCAGGGCGTTGGCGGCGATGGTGAGCGAGGGGTTGATGCCGCCGCTGGACGGGAAGAACGACGCGTCCACCACGTAGAGGTTGTCCACGTCGTGGGCCCGGTTGCTCGGGTCCAGCACGCTCGTCTCGGGTGAGGTGCCGAAGCGGCACGTCCCACAGACGTGGCCGAGGTTGAGCGCGACGTCACGCGGATTGGAGATGAGCTTGACCTTGAACTTCGGCTTCAGGGTGCGGAGGAACAGCCGTCGGGACAGGTCCACCCGGCGTCGCAGCTCGTCGTGGACGCGGTACTGGTAGTGCACGCCCCCATCTTCGGACGTGCCGACGACGCGGTTCTCCGCATAGGGCAGGTCCTCCAGCACCGAGGCGAAGACGGCTCGCGCGCGGTAGATGCGAGCGCCGAGGTTGGCCACCAAGGGGAACAGCGGGCTCAGCACGCGCAGCCACGCCGGCAGCGAGTGCCCGCCCTGGAGCCAGCTCAGCACCTTCTTCTCGTCGATGGTGAAGGGGTGGGCGTGGAAGTTGCCCAGCTTCCCCTCCGCGTGCCGGTAGAAATCGTTGAGCGACACGCCGTGCGCCATGTCGAAGGACTTCAGGGAGCGGCGGGCCGTCACGAGGTAGTGGTCCGAGCAGTGGAGCATCAGGTTGCGCCCCACGAGGTCCCGGTTGTTGGCCAGCCCATTCGGATGCCGCGCGGAGACGGAGCGCCGCAGCAGCACCGGCGTGTTGAACGCGCCTGCCGCCAGGACGAAGACACGGCCCCGGACCTTGAACGTCTGCCCATCCCCTTCCCTGCGGCACACCGCGGCCTTGACGGCGCCGCCCTCCTCCTCCAGCGAGAGCACCTCGCACCAGTCGAGTATCCCGGCGTTGTGCGAGCGCAGCGCGGGACGCAGGCACACGCGCCCCGCGTCGTTGCGGCACTCCCGGGGGCACAGCGCGCCCACGCAGGTGTCGCAACCCGGCAACTGCTCGCAGGCATAGTGGATGCGGTAGGGATTCAGTCCCAGTTCCTGGAAGCCCTCGAGCAGCGCCTGCTCCTTGCCTACCGGCGCGGGCGGCTGCATGAGCTGGAATGACACTCCGGGACGCACCGGGTCCCCCGAGCCGCGCACGCGGAACAGCTCCTCCGCCTTCGTGTACCAGGGCGCCAGCTCATCATAGGAGACGGGCCAGGACTCGGGCAGGGTGGACGCCTCGCAGTCCGTCCTCCCACTGCGAGGCGTGAAGTCCTCCGGGAAGAAGCGGTCCATCACCATCCCGAACCGCGAGGACGAGCCTCCACCGCCCACCCCCAGCGGGTGCGGGAACGAGCGCGGCTCACGCGCGTGCAGCTCCTGCCGCAGCGGCTCCGGCCACTGCCCGGCGCGCATGAGCCGCTCCTTCCGCGACGGGGCCACCAGCGCAGTCCCCTGGGTGGCTTCCATGGGCTCGGCTGGTGCCTCGGTGGACTGCCGTGCCGGGCCTCGCTCCAGGAAGAGTACGGACCGGCCCTGGCGGGCGAGCGCATGGCCCAGCGTCGCGCCGCCCATGCCCGTGCCGACGACCACGACGTCCCAACCGTCCAGCTCCGTGTCACCGACACGTCGGGTCCGCACCGCTTCGGGTTGCATCATCTCGAAATTTCTCCGGGCCCCTTACTGTCACAGGGTGGCGGGAGCTGAGAAGCACATCCTGGTCAATCCAACACATCTGGACTTCTACACTCGCAATGGCGTGTCACGGCCGCGCGACGAAAGTGCCGTCAATTTCGCTTGGCGATTGCGAGGGGCCGGCTCTATACGTTCGCTCGCTATGGCGCTTTCCCATGGATACCAGCTTTTTCCGAGTGGGATTTGTCATTGCGCCCTCGACGGGCATTGAGCTGGCGGCCTTCGAGTTTCCACCCTGCTCCGCCTGGTGTCTGACGGCCCACCCGGGTCGTGACGAGATCGCTCCCATTCCCGCGGAGGGGTGTGCGCACCGGGTTCTTGGGAGAGTCGATGCACGCGGTACTGACGAACTTCGGGAGCACGGGAGACATCCTGCCGTTCGTGGCGCTGGAGCTGCGCCGCTACGGGCACAGGGCGGTGCTCGCGCTGCCGCCCTCCTTCGAGTCGCTGGCGCGCGGCCACGGCGTGGAGTTCGTCCCCGTGGGGGCGGACCTGCGAGGGGCCCAGGACGACATCACCCAGGCGCTGCTGGTGAGTCCGGAGCGCATTGGCGCTGCGGACCAACTCCAGACGATGTTCGGCCCCCTGGCTCAGGGCCTGCCTCGCATGCTGACGGACCTCCGTGCCGCCTGCGTGGGGGCGGATGTGCTCATCAGTGGGCGTGTGCAGCCCGCCGCGCGAATGGTGTACGACCTCACCGGCATCCCCTTCGTGTCCGTCTACGTGGAGCACTCGGGCAGCGGAGGTGGGCACCCGGCGTTCCAGGAGGCGGTGCGCGGCATCATCAACCCCGTGCGGGTGGGCGCGGGGCTTCCCCCGTTCCACAACCCGCTGGTGGACCAGGAGTCGCCGCAGCTCGTCCTCTACGCCATGAGCCAACACGTGCGCCCGCCGCCGCGCGACTGGCCCGGCCACCACCACATGGTGGGCTACTTCTTCCTGGACGGTGACGTGCTGGGTTGGGAGCCGCCCGCCGAGCTGCGCGACTTCCTGGCCGGCGGCGAGCTTCCGCTGTTCTTCACCTTCGGCAGCCTCAAGCACGAGGACCCGGACGCGTTCACCGACCTGCTGGTGGAGGCGGCACAGCGGGCCGGGCGCAGGGCCATCATCCAGCGGGGCTGGAGCGGGCTGGCGCGCAAGCCGCTGCCCCCCGGCTTCCTCGCGGTGGATGGGATGTTGCCCTACGCGTGGCTCTTCTCGCGCGTGTCGTGCGTCGTCCATCACAGCGGCGCGGGCACGTGCTCGCTGGCGTTTCGCGCGGGGGTCCCCCAGGTGCTGGTGCCGCACGCCTATGACCAGTTCCTCTGGGCGGACCTGGGACATGCCCGGGGCTGCGCTCCCGCGCCCCTGCCCGCCGCACGGCTGACCGCCGAGCACCTGGCCGCGGCCATCCAGGAGGCCCTGGTGTCCCCGCTCATCCGAGAGGCCTCCGCCGCCGTGGGCGAGCGTGTCCGGACCGAGCAGGGCCTGCTCGTGGCGCGGCAGCACATCGAGGCGCTGCTGGCGCGGCTGGGACGCGCGGGAAGCGCCAAGGACGACTGGGGCGATGACGAGGCGCCCGGGGCGCGCCGCAACTCCGCCCTGGAGCGCCAGCGCGCGCGCAGGCGGGACTTCTGACTTCCGACATCGACATGGGGACTCACACCATCATGGCTACAGACAACAACTGGAACGGGCTGGAGCTTGCGATCATCGGAATGGCGTGCCGCTTCCCCGGTGCCCGTGATGTCGAGGCGTACTGGAAGAACCTGAGGGAGGGCGTGGAGTCCATCAGCTTCCTCCAGGAGTCGGAGCTGGAGCCCTCCATCCTGGAGGACCCGGCGGCACGCAAGGACCCGGGCTATGTGCGCGCCGCGGCCGTCGTCGATGGCGCGGAGGACTTCGACGCGTCCTTCTTCGGCCTGCCGCCCCGGGAAGCCGAGATGATGGACCCGCAGCACCGCGTGTTCCTGGAGTGCGCGTGGTCGGCGCTGGAGGACGCGGGATATGACCCGGAGCGCTACCGCGAGCGCATCGGCGTCTATGCGGGCGCGCGCACCAACACGTACGTCTTCAACCTGTTCTCCAACCCCTCCACGCTGGGCAGCAGCGCGTTCGAGGTGGGGCTCGGCAACGACCTCGCCTTCCTCAGCACGCGGGTGTCGCACCTGATGAACCTGCGTGGGCCGGCGTACTCGCTGCACACCGCCTGCTCCACGGCGCTGGTGGCCGTCCACCTGGCCGGGCAGGCGTTGCTGGCGGGCGAGTGCCGAATCGCCCTGGCGGGAGGCGTGGCCATCCAGACGCCCCAGCGCACCGGCTACCTGCACCAGTACGGCGGCATCACCTCGCCGGATGGGCACTGCCGGGCCTTCGACGCGAAGGCGCAGGGCACCCTGTTCGGCAATGGCGCCGGCGTGGTGGTGCTCAAGCGGCTGGAGGACGCGCTGGCGGACGGCGACACCGTCCACGCCATCATCCGCGGCTCCGCCATCAACAACGACGGCTCGCAGAAGGCCAGCTTCGGCGCCCCCAGTCCCCAGGGGCAGGCGCGCGTCATCCGCGACGCGCTCTCCGCGGCGGACGTGGACGCGCGCAGCGTCACCTACGTGGAGGCCCACGGCACCGGCACGCAATTGGGTGACCCCATCGAGGTGCGGGCCCTCACCCGCGCGTTCCGCGCCAGCACCGACGAGGTGGGCTTCTGCGCACTCGGCTCGGTGAAGACGAACATCGGCCACCTCGACGCGGCCGCCGGCATCGCCAGCCTCATCAAGGCGGTGCTGTGCCTGAAGCACCGGGAGCTGCCGCCCACGCTGCACTTCGAGCAGCCCAACCCCCAGCTCGAGCTGCCCACCAGCCCCTTCTTCGTCAACACCACCCTGCGCCAGTGGGAGCCCGGGGCCTTCCCGCGCCGCGCGGGGGTGAGCGCGTTCGGCATCGGCGGCACCAACGCGCACATCATCCTGGAAGAAGCGCCCGCGCGGGGGCCCGGGGCCGAGGCCCGCCCGTGGCACCTGCTGCCGCTGTCCGCCAGGACGGACACCGCGCTGGACACGGCGGCGTCGGAGCTGGCGTCGTGGCTGGAGCGTCACCCCGAGCAGCCCTTCGCGGACGTGGCCTACACGCTCCAGGTGGGCCGGCAGCACTTCAACCACCGCCGCATGGCCGTGGTGAAGGACCGCGAGCAGGCTGTGCGCGTGCTGCGCGGCGAGGAGCCCGAGCGCATCGTCAATGCCATCCAGGAGTCGCGCGCCCGCCCGGTGGTCTTCCTCTTCCCCGGCGGTGGCACGCAGTACGCGGGCATGGGCGCGGGGCTGTACGCCACCGAGCCTGACTTCCGCGCCGAGGTGGACCGGGTGGCCGCGCTCTTCCAGCCGCACGTCGGCCTGGACCTGCGCACGCTGCTCCTCGCGGAGCCGGGGACGGACGCGCCGGAGCTGTCGCGCAACGCGGTGGCCCTGCCCTCCATCTTCCTCATGGAGTACGCGCTGGCGCGGCTGTGGATGGCCTGGGGCGTGGAGCCGGAGTCGATGATCGGCCACAGCCTGGGCGAGTACGCGGCGGCATGCCTCGCGGGCGTGCTGTCGCTGGAGGATGCAGTGGCGCTGGTGGCGCTGCGCGGCCGGCTGATGGACACGCTGGCTCCGGGGGCCATGCTGAGCGTCAGCCTGTCCGAGGCGGAGCTGCTCCCGCTGCTGGGCACCAGCCTGGACCTGGCGGCGGTGAACGCGCCCACGCAATGCGTGGCCTCCGGTCCGGTGGAGGCCGTGGAGGCCCTGGCCGCGACGCTGACCTCGCGCGGCGTGGAGCACCGGCGGCTGCACGTGGAGGCGGCGGCGCACTCGCGGATGCTGGACGCCCTGCTGCCCGCCTTCCGCGAGAAGGTGTCCACCCTGAAGTTGCACCCGCCGGAGCGGCCCTACGTGTCGAGCATGACGGGCCGCCAGGTCACCGCGGAGGAAGTCACCCGTCCCGAGTACTGGGTGAGCCACCTGCGCCAGCCGGTGCGCTTCCAGGACGGCCTGCGCGTGCTGCTGGCCGAGCCCGCGCGTGTGCTGCTGGAGGTGGGCCCCGGCCAGTCCCTCATCGCGCTGGCGCGGCTCCAGGGCGAGCCCCCCGGCTCACGCCCCCTGGTCGCCTCCACGCGCCACCCGAAGGACTCGCAGCCCGGTGAGGCCTTCCTCCAGGGCGCGCTGGGCCGACTGTGGCTGGCGGGCGTGGAGGTGGACTGGGCCGGTGTCCACGCGCACGCCGCGCGGTGCCGCGTGCCCCTGCCCACCTACCCGTTCGAGCGTGAGCGCTTCTGGGTGCCCCCCGGAGAGCGCTCGGCCGCGGAGGCGTCGGCGAAGGCGCCCCGGGGCAAGCTGCCGGACGTGGCGGACTGGTTCCACCTGCCGACGTGGCGGCGCACCCCGCCGCCCGCGCTCACTCCGGAGACGCTGTCCCAGCCTCGCGGCTGGGTGGTCTTCACCGACGATGGCCCGCTCGCAACGCGGCTGGTGGCCCTGCTGGAGGACGCGGGACAGGACGTCGTCACCGTGGCCGCGGGCACCTCGTTCTCGCGCGACGGTGAGCGGCGCTTCACGGCGGCGCCGGACCAGCCGGCGGACCACGCCGCGCTGATGAAGGCCCTGTCCGAGCGCACGCGGCGGCCGGAAGTCTTCGTCCACCTGTGGAGCCTCACGCCGCAGGGTGACGTCGGCTCGTCTCCGGAGCGCTTCCGGGCCGTGCAGTCGCGCGGCTACTACAGCGTGCTCGCCCTGGCGAAGGCACTGGCGGGCGCCGGCACCTCCGAGCCGGTGCGGCTGGAGGTCATCTCCAACCACGTGCATGACCCGGACGGAGTGGCCGAGGCCCTGCCCGAGAAGTCGACGATGCTGGGCATCTGCAAGGTGCTGCCCCAGGAGCAGCAGCACGTCACCGCGCGCTGCATGGACGTGGTGCTGCCCTCGGACGGAGGCGTGGACGCGCTGGCCTCGCGGCTGCTGGCCGAGCTGGCCACGCCCTCGCGGAACCAGCTGGTGGCGTACCGGGGTGCCCGTCGCTGGGTGCAGGACTTCACGCCGACGCGGCTTTCGGGAGACTCCGCTCCCACGCGTCCGCTGCGCGAACGGGGCGTGTACCTCATCACGGGCGGTCTGGGTGGCGTGGGCCTGCTGCTGGCCGAGCACCTCGCGGAGACGCGGAAGGCACGGCTCGTGTTGCTGGGCCGCTCGCCGCTGCCTCCTCGTGACGAGTGGGGCGCGTGGCTCGCGGAGCACCGCGAGGATGACCGCATCAGCCGGCTCATCCACCGGGTGCAGCGCATGGAGGCGCAGGGCGCCGAGGTGCTCATCCTCGGTGCGGACGTCGCGGACACCGGGCGCATGCGCGAGGTGCTGGCCCAGGTGGACGCACGCTTCGGCGCGCTGCACGGTGTCCTGCACTGCGCCGGCGTCACGCATGGCGACTCGCTCTACAACGCGCTCGGCGACCTGGGCACGCAGGCGTCCGAGACGCAGTTCCGTCCCAAGGTCCACGGCGCCTACGTATTGGAGGAGGTGCTGCGCGGACGCACGCTGGACTTCGTGCTGCTCTTCTCCTCGAACGCCGCGGTGCTGGGCGGTCTGGGCTACCTCGCCTATGCGTCCGCCAACCTGTTCCTGGACGCGTTCGCCGCGCACCGTGCCCGGCCGGGAGACGGTGGCACACGCTGGGTGAGCGCCTCGTGGGACGGCTGGCCCGAGGAGACGAAGCACTACGCCGGCTTCCGCACCAGCATGGACCAGTACGCGATGACGCGCGACGAGGGCGCGGACGCCGTGCGCCGGCTCGTCACGCTGGACCTGGACGGACCGGTGGTGGTGGCCACGGGTGACCTGGCCTACAGGCTGGCGGTGTGGATCCACCGCGACGCCCCGGTGAGCCGGCCCGGCGCGGGGAGCGCGGCGGCGCGGCAGGCGCGCAAGGGCCCGCACGTGCCTCCCGCCAACGAGGTGGAGCAGGCCATCGCGGGCATCTGGCAGGAGGTCCTCGGCCTCGAGGCCGTGGGCCGCCATGACAGCTTCTTCGACCTGGGCGGCCACTCGTTGCTGGCCACGCGCATCGTCGGGAGGCTGCGGTCGGCGTTCAAGGTGGACCTGCCTCTGGCGAAGCTGTTCGAGGCCTCCACCGTGGCGGGCCTCGCCCAGGCCGTCAGCGCCGCCCAGGCCGAGCAGGAAGAGGCGCTCTACCGGGAGCTGCTCGCGCAGGTGGTCGACATCCCCGAGGACCAGCTCGAGGCCGAGCTCGAGCGTGCCGGCGGCAACTGAGCGCGCCACCTTCGCTCCCGTGGCCGGGCTGCATGGCCCGGGCGCCAGCCCCTCCTTCACTGCCTCCGCCCCGGCCTCGCCGCGTGGCGGGGGTATGTCCCTCCCCCTTCTGGGTTTTCCGCCATGAGCGACATCTCCAAGCAGCTCAGCAAGCTCTCTCCCAAGCAGCGGGAGCTGTTCGAGGCGCTGCTGCGCCAGCGTCAGAAGCAGCAGGAGGCCGCCGCGCCTCCGGCCCTCCAGAAGCGGGCGGGTGAGGGGCCTCTGCCGGCGTCGTTCGCGCAGCAGCGGCTGTGGCTGTTGAACCAGCTTGAAGGGTGGCACTCCGCCTACAACATCTCGGTGGCCGTGCGGCTGGACGGCGCGCTGGAGCAGCGTGCACTGGAGCGGGGCCTGAAGGACCTGGTGCGCCGCCACGAGGCCCTGCGCACCTGCTTCCGGACCGGCGAGGACGGCCTGCCCCTGCAGGTCATCCAGCCCGAGGCCAAGCACCCGCTGCCCGTCGTCGACCTGAGCGGGCTGCCGGAGGCGCAGCGCGAGCCCGAGGCGCGGCGGCTGGCGACCGAGGAGGGCCAGCGCCCGTTCGACCTCGAGGCGGGGACGCTGTTCCGCACCACCCTGCTGCGCCTGGCCGCGGACCGGCACGTGCTGCTGATGTCGATGCACCACAGCATCTCCGACGGCTGGTCCACGGCCGTGCTCGCGCGGGAGATGGCCGTGCTCTACACGGCCCATGCCTCCGGGCGTACGCCGACGCTGCCGCCGCTGGAGGTGCAGTACTCCGACTACTCCCTCTGGCAGCGGGAGTGGCTGCAGGGCCCGGTGCTCCAGACGCAGCTCGACTACTGGCGCCGCCAGCTCACCGGGGCCCCTGCCCTGCTGGAGCTTCCCACCGACAGGCCGAGGCCCATCGAGCAGACGTTCCGGGGCGCCGCGGTGCGGGTGGAGATGGGCGCGAAGCTGTCGGAGGCGGTCCTCGCACTGGGCCAGCGTCACGGCGCCACGCCCTTCATGGTGCTGCTGGCCACCTGGCAGCTGCTGCTGTCGCGCTACTCCGGCCAGCAGGACGTCGCCGTCGGCTCACCCATCGCTGGCCGCACCCGGGCCGAGCTCGAAAGCCTCATCGGCTTCTTCGTCAACACCCTCGTGCTGCGCTCGCAGGTGTCGCCGGAGCTCACCTTCCTCGGGCTGCTGGCCCAGGTGAAGGCCACCACGCTCGCCGCCTATGAGCACCAGGACGTGCCCTTCGAGCGGCTCGTCGAGGAGCTGCGCCCCAAGCGCAGCCTCAGCTACTCGCCGCTGTTCCAGGTGATGTTCGTCCTGCAGAACACCCCGGGCACGGAGCAGAAGCTGCCGGGGCTCGCCGTGGAGGTGCTGCGACCGGAGGTCAAGACCACCCAGTTCGACCTCACGCTGGCCCTGGCCGAGTCCCCCGGAGGCTTCAGCGGCATCCTCACCTACAACACGGACCTGTTCGACGCCGCCACCGCCGAGCGCATGGTGGGGCACTACCTCACGCTGGTGCGCGAGGTGGTCCGCGCTCCGGACACCCGGGTGGGGGCGCTGCCCCTGCTGTCTCCGGAGGAGTCCCTCCGCATGCTGGAGACCGGGAGGGGCCCGCCAGTCCCCTCGCCGGAGGACTGGCGCCAGTGTCTCCACCTGCGCTTCGCCACCCAGGCGGAGCGCACGCCCGAAGCCACCGCGCTGGTCTGCGGTGAGCACCGGCTGTCGTACGCCCAGCTCGACGCGCGGGCCAACCGGCTGGCGTGGTACCTGCGTGGGCAGGGCGTGGGGCCCGAGGTGCGGGTGGGTGTCTGCGCGGAGCGCTCGCCGGAGCTGGTGGTGGCGCTGCTGGGCATCCTCAAGGCGGGGGGCGCGTATGTGCCGCTCGACCCGGGCTACCCGGCGGACCGGCTGGCGTTCATGCTGGAGGATGCCGGCCTCGCGCTGGTGCTGACGCAGCGCCCGCTGCTGGAGCGGCTGGGCACGCCGGGCGTGCGCGTGCTGTGCCTGGACTCCGAGGAGGCACCCGTCGAGTCACGGCCCTGGGACGCGGCGCCGGAGAGCGGCGTGCGCCCGGAGCACCTCGCCTACGTCATCTACACCTCCGGCTCCACCGGCAGGCCCAAGGGCGTGACGGTCACCCACGCCAACCTCGCGCACTCCACCTTCGCTCGCGTCGCTCACTACCCCGAGCCGATGGAGCGCTACCTCATGCTGTCGTCGTTCGCGTTCGACAGCTCGGTGGCCGGCATCTTCTGGGCGCTCACCCAGGGTGGCACGCTGGTGCTCCCCCAGGAGGGAGCGCAGCAGGAGCCCCGGCGGGTCGCCCAGGTGTTGGCGCGGGAACGGGCCACACACCTGCTGTGCGCGCCCGGGATGTACCAGCTCCTGCTCGCCGAGCACGCCGTGTCGCGCGCGCTGGACTCGCTCGAGGTGGCCATCGTCGCGGGCGAGGCCTGCCCCCGTGAGCTGGTGCGGCAACACCATGCGCTGCTGCCGGCCACCCTCTACAACGAGTACGGCCCCACGGAGGCCAGCGTGTGGTGCACGGTGCACCGCTGCTCCGCGGAGGACTCCCGGCCGCTGGTCCCCATCGGGCGCCCCATCCCCAACACCGCGGTGTACCTGCTCGACGAGTCGCTCCAGCCGGTACCGACGGGGGTGCCGGGCGAGCTCTACGTCGGCGGCGCCGGGGTGGCGCGTGGCTATCTGGGCCGTCCGGAGCTGACCGCCGAGCGCTTCCTCACAGACCCGTTCAGTCCCGTGCCGGACGCGCGCATGTACCGCACCGGGGACCTCGTGCGCTTCCTGTCCGACGGCAGCCTGGAGTTCCTGGGCCGCGTGGACCAGCAGGTCAAGGTGCGTGGCTTCCGCATCGAGCTGGGCGAAATCGAAGCCGTGCTGCGCCAGCACGCGACCGTGGAAGGAGCGGTAGTGCTGGCGCGCCAGTACGCCGCGGATGACACGCGCCTGGTGGCCTGGCTGGTTCCCGTGAAGGGCCAGGCCCCGCAGGTGGAGTCCCTGCGGCGCCACCTGCGCGAGCGCTTGCCGGACTTCATGGTGCCCTCCGCCTTTCTGCTGCTGGAGTCCTTCCCGCTGTCGCCCAACGGCAAGGTGGACCGCAAGGCCCTGCTCGCGCGGGACGTCGCGCCCCAGGGTGAAGCACGCGACTACGAGGCGCCGCGCACCCCCACCGAGGAGCGGATTGCCTCGCTCTGGGCACAGGTGCTCCAGGTGGAGAAGGTGGGCCGGCAGGACGACTTCTTCGCGCTGGGCGGCCACTCGCTGCTGGCCACGAGGGTCGCCTCCCGCCTCCGCGCCGACCTCGGCGTGGAAGTGCCCCTGCGCGCGCTCTTCGAGGCGCCCACCGTGGCCGCGCTCGCCGCCCGCCTCGACGCCGGCCTTCGCGAGTCGCCGCGGCAGCCCCCGCTGCGGCCCGTGCCGCGCGAGGGAGCGCTGCCGCTGTCCTTCGCCCAGCAGCGTCTGTGGGTGGTGGAGCAGCTGACGCCCGGCAGCGCCACGTACAACAACCCCGCCGCGCTGCGCATCGACGGCGCGCTCGACGTGCGCGCGCTGGAGCAGGGCCTGCGGACGGTGGTGCACCGGCATGAAGCGCTGCGGACGACCTTCCACGAGGAGGGCGAGGTCTCCGTCCAGCGCATCCACCCGCACGCGACGCTGGAGCTGCCGCTCACCGATTTGTCCCCGCTGCCGGAGGCCGAGCGCGAGGCCACGGCGCGGCGGCTGGCGGTGGAGGAGGCCCACCGCCCGTTCGACCTGGGGCGCGGCCCCCTGTTCCGCACGCACCTGCTGCGCCTGGCCCCGGAGCGCCACGTCCTGCTGGTGACGATGCACCACATCGTGTCGGACGGCTGGTCCATTGGCGTACTGGTGCGCGAGGTGGCAGCGGGCTACGAGGCCGCGACGCGAGGCCAGGACGCCGAGCTGCCCCCCCTGCCGGTGCAGTACGCCGACTTCGCCGCCTGGCAGCGCGAGTGGATGCAGGGCCCGGTACTGGACGCCCGGCTGGACTACTGGCGTGAGCAGCTCGCCGGGGCGCCCGCCGCCCTGGAGCTGCCCACGGACCGGCCGCGCCCCGCGGTGCAGACGTACAGGGGCGCGTACCTCCCCGTGCGCTTCCCGGCAGACCTGTCCCGGGCGGTGGCGGACCTGGCGCGCCGTCACGGCGCCACGCCCTTCATGGTGCTGCTGGCCACCTGGCAGCTGCTGCTGTCGCGCTACTCCGGCCAGCAGGATGTCGCCGTCGGCTCCCCCATCGCGGGCCGCACCCGCGCCGAGCTCGAAGGCCTCATCGGCTTCTTCGTCAACACCCTCGTCTTCCGCGCCCGCCTGTCGCCGGAGCTCTCCTTCCGCGAGCTGCTGGGCCAGGTGAAGGCAGCGGCCCTGGGAGCCGCCGAGCACCAGGACGTGCCCTTCGAGAAGCTGGTGGAGGTGCTGCAGCCGCCCAGGGACCCGGGTCGCTCGCCCCTCTTCCAGGTCACCTTCACCCTGCAGAACACGCCGCCCGTGCGCCTGGAGCTGCCCGGGCTGTCGCTGCGCGTGCTGGAGACGGAGCTGGAGACCGTCAAGTTCGACCTGAGCCTCCTGCTGGAGGACTCCCCGGAGGGGCTCGGCGGCGCGCTCAACTACAACACGGACCTGTTCGACGCCTCCACCGCCGAGCGCATGGTGGGGCACTACCGCACGCTGCTGGAGGCCCTCGTCGCGGGCGAGGACCGGCGCCTGGGTGCGCTGCCCCTGCTCACCGCCAGCGAGCGCGAGCAACTGCTGGTCCACTGGAACGCGACGTCCGCGGAGTTCCCGCGCGACACGCCCCTGCACGCCCTCTTCTCCGAGCAGGCCGCGCGCACTCCGGACGCGGTGGCGCTGGTCCTCGGTGGGGAGCAGCTGACCTACGGCGAGCTGGAGCGGCGCTCCAACCAGCTCGCGCACCACCTGCGCGCCTACGGCGTCAAGCCGGGCACCCGCGTGGGCCTGTGCCTGGAGCGCTCGCTGGACCTGGTGGTGGGGCTGCTCGGCATCCTCAAGGCGGGGGGTGGCTACGTGCCCATCGACCACCACTACCCGGCCGAGCGAATCTCCCTGCTGCTCCAGGACGCGGGCGTCGGCGTCATCGTCACGAGGGAGGCGCTGGCGGACACGCTACCCGCCGCCGGCCTGTTCGTGTGCCTGGACTCGGACGCGGACCTCATCGCCGGCCTGCCGGATGGCGCGCCTCCTGCCGGGGCCGTGGGCGGTGACGACCTGGCGTACGTCATGTTCACCTCCGGCAGCACCGGCCGGCCCAAGGGCGTGTGCATCCCCCACCGGGCCGTGGCGCGACTGGTGCTCGCCAATCCCTTCATCCACTTCGGGCCCGAGGAGGTCTTCCTCCAGCTGGCCCCGGTGGCCTTCGACGCGTCCACGCTGGAGCTCTGGGGCGCGCTGCTGCACGGCGCGCGGCTGGTGCTGGCCCCGCCGCATACGCCTTCGCTGGAGGAACTGGGCGCGCTGCTCACCGGCCAGGGCATCACCACGCTGTGGCTGACGGCGGCCCTCTTCGAGCAGCTGGTGCTGCACCAGGGAGAGGCCCTGGCCCGGGTGCGCCAGGTGCTCGCGGGCGGCGACGTGCTGCCGGCACTGCGCGTGCGCCAGCACCTCGAACGCATCCCCGAGGGCGCCGTGCTCGTCAACGGCTACGGCCCCACGGAGAACACCACCTTCTCCGCCACCCACACCCTGCGCGCCGGGGCGAAGGCAGGCACGTCCGTGCCCATTGGCCGTCCGCTGGGCCACTCCACGGCCTACGTGCTGGACCCGCACGGGCATCCGGTCCCCGTGGGCGTTCCCGGAGAGCTGTATGTCGGCGGACACGGCCTGGCGTGGGGCTATCTCAACCGGCCGGAGCTGACGGCCGAGAAGTTCGCCCCCCACCCCTTCGCCACCGCGCCCGGAGAGCGGCTCTACCGCACGGGCGACCGGGTGCGCTGGCGCAACGACGGCACGCTGGAGTTCCTGGGCCGCACCGACTTCCAGGTGAAGGTGCGTGGCTTCCGCATCGAGCCAGGCGAAGTCGAGTCCGTGCTCCGGCAGGCGCCGTACGTGCAGGAGGCCGTGGTGCTGGCGCGCGAGGACGCGCCGGGTGACAAGCGACTGGTGGCCTACGTCGTGGGCACGGACGGCCCGGAGTCCGTGGAGCCCCGGACCCTGCGCGAGCACCTGCTGCGCAAGCTGCCCGAGTACATGGTGCCTGCGGTCTTCGTCCCCATGGAGGCCCTGCCGCTGTCGCCCAATGGCAAGGTGGACCGCAAGGCCCTGCCCGCGCCGGACGCGGAGCGGGCACGGACGGACGCGCCCTTCGAGGCGCCGCGAGACGCCGCCGAGCAGGCCCTGGCCGCCGTCTGGTCCGAGGTGCTGGGCGTCCGTCAGGTCGGTATCGACGACAGCTTCTTCGAGCTGGGCGGTGACTCCATCCGCAGCATCCAGGTGGTCGCGAAGCTGCGGGAGCGCGGCCTGGAGCTGCCCATTCTGCAGCTGCTCCAGCACCCCACCATCCGCCAGCTCTCCGGCGCGGTGAAGGCCACGAGCGGCGCCGCCGCTCCCGCGAGCGACGTCGCGCCCTTCAGCCTCGTGTCGGAGGCGGACCGCCAGCGCCTGCCCGGGGATGTGGAGGACGCCTACCCGCTGACCACGCTCCAGTCCGGCATGCTCTTCGAGAGCGCACTGGACCCCTCGGCCGGCATCTACCACGACATGTTCAGCTTCCACCTGGAGGTGGAGCTGCGTGAGCCCCCGCTGCGCCAGGCCCTCCAGGAGCTGCTCGCGCGTCACACCATCCTGCGCACCTCGTTCCACCTGGACGGCTACGAAGAGCCGCTTCAGCTCGTCCACCGGCAGGTCTCTCCGCCGCTGCGCCTCGAGGACCTCCGGCACCTGGAAGCGGCCCGTCAGGGCGTCTTCCTGCGCGACCAGGCGGAGGCCGAGCGCCGCCAGCCCTTCGACTGGAGCCGGGCGCCCCTCCTTCGCCTCGTCCTGCACCGGCGCACCGACACCACCGTCCAGCTCACCGTCATCTTCCACCACGCCATCCTGGATGGATGGAGCGCCGCGTCCCTGCTCTCGGAGCTGTTCGGCCGCTACCTCGCCCTGCTGGAAGGGAGCGCCACCCCCGCCGCCCCGCCCCCGGCCGCCACCTACCGGCAGTTCGTGGCGCTGGAGCGCGAGGCCCTCACCTCCGCCCAGAGCGAGCGCTTCTGGCTGGAGCGCATGGAAGGAGCGGAGACGGCCCGCGCCCGCCCCCACCGGGCCGAGGGCGAGGAGCGCGTGTTGCACCGACACACGGTGAACCTCTCCCAGTCCCTTCAGGAAGCGCTGCACCGGGTGGCCCACGACACCGGAGTGGCCCTGAAGACAGTGCTGCTGGCCGCGCACCTGCGCGTCCTCGGCTTCCTCGAAGGCACCCCGGCCGCCGTCACCGGCATCGTCACCAACGGCCGTCCGGAGGTCCTCGACGGTGAGCGGATGATGGGCCTGTTCCTCAACAGCGTGCCCTTCCCGGTGGCGCTCGGCGGAGGGACGTGGGTGGAGCTGATCCGCGAGGTGGCGAAGCGTGAGCAGGAGCTGCTGCCCCACCGCCGCTACCCCATGGCACGGCTCCAGCAGAAGCTGGGCGGGCAGCCCCTGTTCCACACGCTCTTCAACTTCGTCCACTTCCACATCGCCGGAGGGCTGTCCCGGCAGAAGGGCCTGCGCTTCCTGGACGACATGCTGGGCGCCGCGTGGATGGAGCTGGCCCAGGGTGTCACCTTCACCCAGGACCCGGACACCGCGTCCCTGTCGCTCTCCATCTCCAGCACCGGCACGCGGCAGGAGGCGGAGCGGACGCAGGTCGTGGGGCAGTACTACCTGCGCGCGCTGGAAGCCCTGGCTTCCCATCCGCACGGCCGCTACGAGCAGGCCGCGCTGATGCCGGAGCCGGAGCGCCGCACGCTGCTGGAGGCCTGGAACGACACGCGCCTCGACGTGGAATGGGAGGGCTGCTGGCACGAGCGCGTCGAGCGCCGTGCGGTCCTCACTCCGGACCGACTGGCCGTGCTCGACGACGAGCGCGCGCTCACCTTCTCCGAGCTCAACCGCCGCGCCAACCAGCTCGCCTGGACGCTGCGTGCCCGGGGCGTGGGGCCCGAGTCCCGCGTGGGCCTGTGCATGGAGCGCTCGGTGGACATGGTCGTGGCGCTCCTCGCCATCCTCAAGGCGGGCGGGGCCTACGTCCCCATGGACCCGACCTATCCCGCCGAGCGCCTGAGCTACATGGTGCGGGACTCTCGCGCCGGGTGGGTGCTCACCGAGCAGCGGCTGGCGGACCTGTTCGCCGGGCTGGAGGTGGAGGTGCTCTCCCTGGACACCGCGGAGCCCGACCATGGCCGGCAGCCCGAGTCCAACCCTCCGCCGCTCAGCGCCCCCCAGCACCTCGCGTACGTCATCTACACCTCCGGCAGCACCGGCAGGCCCAAGGGCGTCATGGTGCAGCACGCCTCGGTGATGAACCTGCGGGCGGCGCTGGCGGCCACCGTCTACGCGGGCGTGCACGGCCCCCTGCGCGTCAGCGTCAACGCACCGCTGGCCTTCGACGCTTCGGTCAAGCAGCTCATCCAACTGGCCGACGGGCACACCCTGTGCCTGGTGCCGCGGGCCGCGCGCGAGGACACGCGCCTGCTGCTGTCCTGGCTGGAGCGGCATGAGGTGGAGGTGCTGGACTGCTCCCCGTCGCACCTGCGCCTGCTCATGGAAGAGGGGTTGGGCGCACACCGCTCCCTGCGCGTGCTGGTGGGTGGCGAGGCGGTGGATGAGGCGCTCTGGGCCCGGCTCTCCACGCATCCGCATATCGAGTGCTTCAACGTCTACGGCCCCACGGAATGCACCGTGGACGCCACCGTCCGCGACGTGCGCGGAGCCGGGAAGCGCCCCACCCTGGGCGGTCCGCTGGCCAACGTGCGGACCTACGTGCTGGATGCGCACCTGAATCCGGCGCCCGTGGGCGTGCCCGGTGAGCTCTACATCGGCGGAGCGGGCGTGGCGCGTGGCTACCTGGGCCGGCCGGAGCTCACCGCCGAGCGCTTCGTGCCCAATCCCTTCAGCAGGGCGCCTGGCGCGCGGCTCTACCGCACGGGAGACCGGGCGCGCTGGCTGCCCGACGGGGAAATCGAGTACCTGGGCCGCATCGACCACCAGGTGAAGCTGCGCGGCTTCCGCATCGAGCTCGGGGAGATCGAATCCGCGCTGCGCCAGGCTCCTGCGGTGCGGGACACGCTGGTGCTGGTGCGCGAGGATGTGCCGGGGCTCCAGCGCCTGGTGGCCTACGTGGTGCACGCAGCGGGCGAGCCGCCCGACGTCACCGCGCTCCGCGCCTGGCTCCAGAAGTCGCTGCCGGAGTACATGGTGCCCTCGGCCTTCGTCTTGCTTGAGTCGATGCCGCTGACGTCGAACGGCAAGGTGGACCGCAAAGCCCTGCCCGTGCCGGACGGTGCGCGGAATGGCCTCGCCCACGTGGCGCCGCGCACGGCGCTGGAGGAGCGCCTGGCCGGTATCTTCGCCCACGTGCTCCGGCTGGAGCGGGTCGGCGTCCACGACGACTTCTTCACCCTGGGAGGCCACTCGTTGCTGGCCACTCAGCTCGTCTCACGAGTGCGGCGGGACCTGGGCACCGAGCTGCCCCTGCGAGCGCTCTTCGAGGCGCCCACGGTGGCCGCGCTCGCCGCCCGGCTCGGTGCCGGACGCCGGGAGAACGGTGAGCAGCCGCCGCTGCGGCCCGTGCCGCGCGACGGAGCGCTGCCGCTGTCCTTCGCGCAGCAGCGTCTGTGGTTCATCGACAGGCTCGAGCCGGGCAGCACCGCGTACAACATTCCGGCTGCGGTGATGCTCGAGGGTGAGCTGGACGCCTCGCTGCTACGGCAGGCGCTGGAGGCGCTCGTGCTCCGCCACGAGGCGCTGCGCACCACATTCGGCCTCCAGGGCGACGAGCCCGTCCAGGTCATCCATCCGCGCCTCGACGTCCCACTGCCGCTCGTTGACCTGAGCGCGGTGGAGGACTCTGCGCGCGAGGCGGAGCTCCGGCAGCGCATCACCCAGGAGGTCCAGCGCCCGCTCGAGCTGGAGCACGGGCCCCTGCTGCGCGCCCTGCTGCTGCGGCTGTCGCCCGGGCGGCACGTGCTGGTGCTCACCCTGCATCACGCCATCTCCGACGGCTGGTCCACGGGCGTGTTGGTGCGGGAGGTGGGGGCGCTCTACCAGTCGCTGACCTCGGGCCAGCCCTCCGCCCTGCCGGCCCTGCCCGTGCAGTACGCCGACTATGCCGCCTGGCAGCGCGCCTGGCTGCGAGGGCTCGTGCTGCAGACCCAGCTCGACTACTGGCGCCAGCAGCTCTCCGGCGCCCCGGCCCTGCTGGAGCTGCGCACCGACAGGCCTAGGCCCTCCGTGCAGTCCTTCCGCGGCGCCGCGGTGCCCCTGCGCCTGCCCGCGCAGCTCGCCTCACGGCTCAACGCACTGGCGCGCCAGCACGGTGCCACGCCCTTCATGCTGCTCCTGGCCGCCTGGCAGTTGCTGCTGTCGCGCTACTCCGGCCAGCAGGACGTCGTCGTCGGCTCGCCCATCGCCGGCCGCACCCGGGCCGAGCTGGAAGGCCTCATCGGCTTCTTCGTCAACACCCTCGTGCTGCGCTCGCACGTGTCACCGGAGCTCACTTTCGAGGAGCTGCTGGCCCGGGTGAAGGCCACCACCCTGGGCGCCTACGAGCACCAGGACGTGCCCTTCGAGAAGCTGGTGGAAGAACTGCGCCCGGAGCGCAGCCTCAGCTACTCGCCGCTGTTCCAGGTGATGTTCGTCTTGCAAAACGCGCCCGCCGAGCCGCTGCGGTTGCCCGGTGTCTCGCTGCGTCCGCTGGAGCTTGAAGGCACCGGGGCCCGGTTCGACCTGAGCCTCGCGCTGGCCGAGGACGCCGATGGCTTCTCCGGACGCCTCGAGTACAACACCGACCTGTTCGACGCCGGTACGGCGGCGCGCATGGCCGAGCACTTCGGCGTGTTGCTGGAGACCCTCGCCAGCGAGCCGGGGCGCCCCATCGCCACGCTGTCCCTGCTTCGCGCCGAGGAACGCCACCGGCTGCTGGTGGAGTGGAACGACACGCGCACCTCGCTGCGCCGCTGCATCATTCCCCAGCGCATCTCCGAGCAGGTGGCCCGCACGCCTGGGGCCACCGCCCTCGTCCGCGGTGAGGAGCGCCTCACCTACCGGCAGCTCGACACACGCGCCAACCAACTGGCCCACCACCTCCAGTCTCTCGGTGTTGGCCCCGAGGTGCGCGTCGCTGTCTGCATGGAGCGCTCCGCCGAGCTGCTCGTCTCCCTGCTGGCCATCCTCAAGGCCGGCGGCGCCTACGTCCCGCTGGACCCGGACTATCCACGGCAGCGGCTCGACTCCACGCTCCTCGACTCCGGGGCCCGACTGCTTCTCTCCCACCGGCCCCTGCTCGACTCCCTCCAGCTCGCCACCGGCGACGCTCGCGTCGTCTGTCTCGACGCCCTGCCCGGGTCCTTCTCCTCACTCCCCTCTTCCCCGCCTGGCTGCGCGGCCGTCGAGGAGCACCTCGCCTACGTCATCTACACGTCCGGCAGCACCGGCCGGCCCAAGGGCGTGGCCATCTCCCATGCCAGCGCCACCACCTTCCTCGACTGGGCCACGCGCACCTTCTCGCCCGAGCAGCTCGCCGGCACGCTGGCGGCCACCTCCATCTGCTTCGACCTCTCCATCTTCGAGCTGTTCGCACCGCTCACCTGCGGTGGCACCGTCATCCTGGCGGACAACGCGCTGCACCTGGCCTCGCTGCCCGCCGCAGGTGAGGTGACGCTCATCAACACCGTGCCCTCCGCCATCGCGGAGCTGCTGCGCCTGGGCGCCATTCCGCCCTCCGCTCGGACCATCAACCTCGCCGGCGAAGCCCTGCCGGGCGCGCTGGTGCGGGGCCTGTACGCCACGGGCACCGTCCAGCACGTCTTCAACCTCTACGGCCCCACCGAGGACACCACCTACTCCACCTTCACCCGAGTCCCCCAAGGCCCGGGCGAGCCCACCATCGGCGTGCCCCTGCCGCAGACGAGCGCCTATGTGCTCAGCCCGGGGTTGGAGCTGCAGCCCATCGGCGTGCCCGGTGAGCTGTACCTGGCCGGCGCCGGACTGGCACGCGGCTACCTGGGCCGGCCGGACCTCACCGCCGAGCGCTTCGTCCCGGACGCCTTCAGCACCACCCCGGGCGCCCGCATGTACCGCACCGGTGACCTGGCGCGCCGCCGCGCCGACGGGCAGCTGGAATACCTGGGCCGCATCGACCACCAGGTGAAGGTCCGCGGCTTCCGCATCGAGCTGGGTGAGCTGGAGGCCGCGCTGCGCCTGCACCCGGCGGTGCGGGACGCGGTGGTACTGGCACGCCAGTACGCCGAGGGCGACAAGCGGCTGGTGGCCTACGTGGTGCCGAAGGAGGGCCAGTCGCTGGAGGCCGAGGAACCGCGGCGCCACCTGCAACAGCGCCTCCCGGCCTTCATGGTGCCATCGGCCATCATGACGCTCGCGGCCTTCCCCCTGACCCCGAACGGCAAGGTGGACCGCAAGGCCCTGCCAGCTCCGGAGGGCTCTGTCTCGCGGCGAGCACACGTCGCGCCCCGGGACGCGTACGAGCTGGAGCTGGCGCGCATCTTCGAGGAGCTGTTGGGGACCTCCACCATCGGAGCCCAGAGCGACTTCTTCGAGCTGGGCGGCCACTCGCTGCTCGCGATCCGCCTCGTGTCCACGCTGCGCGAGCGGACGGGACGTACGCTGCCCGTCTCCGCGATCTTCCAGGCGTCCACCGTCGAGGGGCTCGCGGCCCTGCTACGGCAGGCGCCCACGCCGTGGACTCCGCTGGTCCCGCTCCAGCGCGGAGGCTCACGAGTCCCCTTCTTCTGCGTCCACCCGGTGGGCGGCACCGTCTTCTGCTACACCGAGCTGGCGCGGCGACTCGGCCCCGAGCAGCCCTTCTACGGACTCCAGGCGCGAGGCATCGATGGCGCGCTGCCGCCGCGTGAGTCCCTGGAGGCCATGGCCGTCAGCTACGTGGACGCGATTCGCGAGGTCCAGCCTCACGGTCCCTACCGGCTGGGAGGCTGGTCCCTGGGCGCAGTCATCGCATTCGAGATGGCCCGCCTCCTGCGCCAGCGGGGAGAGACGGTGGACGTGCTTGCCCTCATCGAGCCCAGTCCCACCTCCCTGGCGGGAAGCCAGGTGGCAGGCAATGAAGTGGCCGCGGCGGCCCTGTTCGCCCTGGATCTGGCGCGCACGGCCGGCATCTCGCCCTCCGCGCCCTTGGAGCTCCCCGAGGGCGACTCGAAGGGGCTGCTGGAGCGGCTGCTCCAGCAGGGCCGGGAGGCGGGCATCCTCATTCCGGATGCAGGCCTGGAGCAGCTTCACGCCCTGCTGCGCGTCTTCACCGCCAACTACCGTGCGCTCCAGCGGCACACGCCAGGCACCTTCCCGGGCGCCCTCACCGTGCTGCGCGGCCGAGACACGAAGCTTCCGCCCCCGGAGGCGGAAGACCGGGGCTGGGGAGGCCACGCCGCCGAGGTGGAGCTGCGCGAGATTCCCGGCGACCACTACACCGTCCTGCGGGCTCCGGGGGTTGACGCGCTCGCACGCACGCTGGCCGAACTCCTGGAGCGCGCCAACACATGAGCTTCGCCATGACTCCCGTGACTGCTTCGCGCGCCGCGCAGCCCTTCCTGCCGAACTGGGTGCTGGTGCTGCTCTTCATCACTTTCGTCGGGCTCACGTTCGCCGTGAAGTCGCTCGTCTTCCCGGACCGATACCGGGACGTCGACGTCGCGTCGTATTGGGCGGCGGCCCGGACGGCCTTCCTCGACGAGGTCTCGCCCTACGGAGCCGAGGCGCCCCGGCTCGCGCAACAACGCTGGATGCCCGACCGCCTGGAGGTGCCGCCGTTCCTCTACACACCGGTCGCGCTGCTGGCCTTCGGGCCGCTGCAGTGGATGGAGCCATTCACCGCCGCGCGGGCGCTGTTCGGGCTGAACCTGCTGGCGGCCGTGGTGATGATGACCTTCCTGGTGCGCACGCTCGGCCTGGGCAGCTCGCGCCGCGTCGCCTGGGCCAGCGCCCTCTACACTCTCCTCTTCCCCCCCCTGTACGAGTCCATCGGCGCCGGGCAGATCAACCTGCTGCTGATGCTGCTGGTCTTCGGCGTGTGGCACGTATACGGAAGCAGGCGCTCCACGGTGGCCGGAGGTCTGGCGGCCGCCTCGGTGGTCTTTCTCAAGCTACACCTCGGCCTGTTGCTGCTGCCGGTGCTGCTGCGCCAGCGCGTGTCATTGCTCCTGACATTCATCGCATCGCTCGTCCTGGGCTCGGGGCTGGCCGCGGCGGTGTTCCCCTTCAACGCCTGGGGGAGCTGGCTCGAGCACGTCGTGCGGGCCAGCTCGCTCGTCAAGCTTCCCGAGGGACTGCCGAGCGTCGCCATGATGACGAACCTGAGCATCCCAGCGATGACGGCGCGCTTCCTGGTCCCGAGCCGCCACCGTCCCTTCCTGGACGCGCCCGCCTGGATATCCTCCGCGGTGCCCGCCCTGCTGTGCGGTCTTGTCCTGGTGTGGACGGCATGGGTGCTGTGGCGCTCCAGCCGCATGCCACATACGCCCGAGCGCGCCAATGCGGAGGTCTGCCTCGCGCTCGCCGCGGCCTTCGAACTCTCCCCGCTCTCCTGGACCCACCACCTCGTTTTCGTCTTGCCGACGATGCTCCTGCTGCTACGACACGTCGTCCTGGAGCCGGGGCGCCCTCCCCTGACCCGGGGTGTTCTCGCGGCGTCGATGCTCATCCTGGTTCCGCACCCCTACCTCTTCGGAAAGGCGAATGCCCTCGTCCTGGTGGCGATGGCCACCCTGCAATCCCTCGCGGCCCTCGCCATGTGGGGCGCCATCAGCGTCTGGGTGCTGCAACTGGCTCGGGAGCCGTCCCCGGACATTCGGAAGGACGGCGCCTCCGAAGCCCTCGTGAACGTCACGCCCGCGCCGTCGGGACGCTGAAGAAGCTTGAAAGGATTGCACCCATGAGTCGCCCCGCCATCACCTCGCCGACATCTGTGTTCGGGCTCACCTGGCTCGGGCAGCTGGTCTCCTCGCTGGGCACGGGGCTGACCAGCTTCGCGGTGATGGTGCACGTGTACCGGAGCAGCGAGTCCATCACCCAGTACTCGCTCGCATCCTTCTTCTCGTTCGCCTCGATAGTGTTGGTCACCCCCATCGCCGGAGGCCTGGTGGACCGGTGGGATCGCCGCCGGGTGATGCTGCTGTCCGACGTAGGGGCAGGCTGCGCCGTCTTCGTGATGTGGCTCATGGTGGTGGCGGACGCCGCTGGCCACTGGAAGCTCCAGAGCTGGCACTTCTACCTGCCGCTCGCGGTGTGCTCGGGCTTCAGCACCTTCCGGGGGCTGGCGTACTCCGCCGCGACGACGTTGATGGTGCCGAAGCAGCACCTGGGGCGGGCAAACGGGATGATCGAGCTGGCCCTGGGCATCGGCCATCTCATCGGACCTGTCGCCGCGGGCTTCCTGGTGCTGCGCGTCGGCATCCGAGGCATCCTGCTGGTCGACCTGGTGACGTACCTGTGCTGCATGCTGGTGCTGTGGGCCGTGAGGTTTCCGCAACTGCCGGGCAGCGCCGCCAAGGGGAAGCCCGTGGGCTCGCTGAAGGAAAACGTGGCCCTGGGCTGGGCGTTCATTCGCGAGCGGCCGGGACTGATTGGCATGCTGCGGTGCATCTTCATCGCCAACCTGTTCACGGTCCTCGTCACGGTGTTGATCACCCCCATGGTGTTGAGCTTCGCGGACGCGGCGACGCTCGGGGGGGTGGTGTCCTTCTCCGGCGTGGGCATGCTGACCGGAGGCGTGGTGATGGGCATCTGGGGTGGACCGCGCCGTCGCATCCTGGGCGTGCTCGGCTTCCAGCTGCTGACAGGGGTCGCGCTGTTCGCCGCCGCGCTTCCAGCGAATGCCAGCACCCTCGCGTGCGCCGCCTTCGTGTTCATGTTCGCCTCGCCGGCCATGGTGGGCAACGCGCACGCCATCTGGCAGGTCAAGGTGCCTCCAGAAGTGCAGGGCCGGGTCTTCGCGGTCCGGAGGATGGTGACCCTGTCGGCGCCCCCGGTGGCGGCACTGCTCGCGGGGCCGCTCGCCGACGGCCTCTTCGAGCCCGCCATGGCCCCGTCGGGAGCGCTGGCGGACAGCGTCGGGAGGGTGCTCGGCACGGGACCGGGACGCGGCATCGCGCTGCTGTTCGTGGTGCTGGGCGCCCTGGCCATCCTCAACGTGCTGCTGGCCTGGCTGTCTCCGCGGATTCGGAACGTGGAGGAGGAGCTACCGGACGCCTTGCGACCGGAGCCGGCGACGGCTCACAGGCCACCGCACACGCCAGGGCTCCTCAATCCGCCACCACTTCAATCAGCGGATTGAGCTCCCCCCACGCCTCGGGCGCGGTCATGACCCGCTCGCACCAGGCCCGAAGTGTCTCGAGATGCCGGTCCTCACCCACTGGCACGGACTGCAAACGCCGGTGCCACACGGCCACCGAAGGCAGGGCCTCGCGGCGGCAGTCGCGCCAGTGACGAATCTTCCAGCCCGCGCCCTCCACCAGCTCGCGAAGCCGCCCGGAGCTGACCATGTGCATCGTCCCGCCGAACGCCGAGCTCGCGGGTGAGCCGTCCTGACAGTTGACGCGCATCACCAGGCGGCCCGCGAAGACTCGCAAGACCCGCAGCAGCCGCGCCTTGTCGCGGATGTGACTCAGGGATTCGAGCAGGATGGCGCAGTCGAAATGGCCGGGCGGCAGCGTCTGCTCGGCATCGCCCCAGCGAACCGGCAACCCCAATCCGGCGACGTACTGGAACTGGTTCCGGCTGATGGTCAGGCCGAGACTCCGGCATCCGAGCTCGCGAATCCACATCGCCAGCGGCCCGCCCCAGCCACACCCGACGTCATGGATGCGCCCGCCCGCCGGAATGAACGGGTACAGCGCGCTCACGGCGCGGCGCAGCGCTTCGTCCATCGCCGCGTCGCTCGCATCGAGCCCAGGCGTGTCGAACAGCCCGGCGTGGTAGTGCATCTCGGGTCCGAGCACGGCCCGCCAGGTCTCCAAGTCGCCGCCATAGAACGCATCCAACCCGGTGGGCTCCCCTTGCGTCCGTGACAGCGCAGGAAGACGCCGATACACCGTCTCCTCGACATCGCGGTGCCCCCCCAGGGCGCCCTCTCGGACCCGAGCCTGGAGCGCGGCCTCACTGGTCGGCCACGCCCCCTCCAGCGACGCCGCGGAATACAGCGTCACCTGCGGAGCCCCCTCTCCTACCCGCGCGGCGACATGACGGATGGGCAGCTCACTCCACCGCGAGTCATCCCGAGCCGGCACCGCGAGCACCCTGGCCAGCTCACGCAGTCCCTCTAACGTTCCAGCGATGGGGCACCAGGGGAACGCGAGGTCGACCTGCTCCACCGAGCCGTCACTCCCCTCGCGCAGCCAGAAGCCCGAGCCCTGCTGGAGCCGCTCCTCCTGCACCAGTCGCTCGAAGCCGGGGCGCAGCGCGTCCTGGATCAGGTCGGACGGCCGAAGCCCCGAGGGTGTCTCCGGCAGGAAGTGGAACGCGTAGCGCGAGCGCCGCGCCTCGCCGCCTGGCAGCCAGCGCCAGGCCCGGTAATGGTCGGCCAGGGTCGCCGGGTCACGGCCGTGCAGGTACAGCCGGAGCTCGGGCACCCCCTCAGTGAAGGCCACCGCGAGCCCCTGGCGGACAGGAAGCACCGCCTCGCGCTGTGCCGCGCGAACGGACTCGGGAGCCGCCAATCGCTCCAGCACGCGCGCCATGGGTGCGAAGGCGACCGGCTCGTCGCCCGACAACCAGCAACAGAAGCGGCCCTGGTCCTCGACCCGGCCCTGCGTCAGGCGGAGCGAGAACTCGAGGTCCACCCCGGTACACGCACCAAGCTCCGCACCGAGCTGCCCGAGCAGCCACTTCGCAGTCCATGCCTCCATGCTGCTAGTGTCCCCGAATCGCCAGCCCGCGCACCATGCTCCCGATGGAGGTCGATGACGGCGCAATCGCCGACCCCGCAGCGCTCGCACGTGCCCTGCGGCCTCGGCTGGCCGCACACCCCGTACCGCAGAGCGACCCCAGGACTCGCGGCCTGCTGCTTGAGGTGGGTGGGGGCGCGGAAGGCCATGCCTGGCTCCAGGCCGAGCTTCCAACGCTGGCCGAGCTGTTCGCGCGCTTCTCCGGCGACGCGGACGCGCTCTACGTCCTCGCCGTCAATGAGACCCCGCCGACCGCGACGGACACGTTCCTGCTTCGCCCCCACGTCGACCGCCGCTGGCTGGGCGACAGCTTCGGCTCCGCGCCGCCACGCCGGACCACGGTGGTGTTCCTGGACTTCGCCGCTGATGCCCGTGGCGGCGAGCTGGTCGTGTTTCCGCTCGACGCCTTCGATGCCACGGGCCCTGTGTCGCGCGACGGCGCGCGACAGACGGTAGAGCGCCACCAGGGAGTCCTCGTGACGCCGCGTCCGGGCCGCGCCTGCCGGCTCTCCGGAGAGCAGCCGCACGCCGTGCTCGGCTACACCGCCGCACCGGGAAGCCCCTGGCGCCTCGCCATCGTGCTCGCGGAGTTCGCGCGCGACCCCGACGAGCCGCGCCCGCGCGGCCTGCTCACCTGAGGCGCACCACCGCGCCCACCGATAACCGGCGCGCGCGGGCAGCGCTAAGCACTGCCCGCACGCGCGAGGTCACCACTTCGTCGGATCAAGCTTGCTGGCAGCCTTCGAGAACTCACCGCCGAGGCTCTTGAAGAGCTTGCTGATCTCATCCGACGCATAGCCAGCGCCCTTGAGCGTCTTCGAGAGCGCGTCAGCGCCCAGGTTGAACCCGCTCTTGAGGTAGTTGCCAACCTCATTCACGCCGTACCCCGCTCCCTTGAGCGCCTTCCCGATGGCATCGGCCGAGCTGTTCCAGCCCACCTTCAGGGCGTTGCCGACCTGGTCCGCGGCATAGCCAGCCCCCTTGAGCAGCTTCGCGGCTTCTTCCGCGCTGGTGCCATACGCAGACTTGAGAGCATTACCCACCTGGTCCGCCGCATAGCCGGCCCCCTTGAGGAACTTCGCGGCCTGCTCCGAGGACGTGCCGTATGCCGACTTGAGCGCGTTGCCAACCTGGTCCGCCGCGTAGTCCGCGCCCTTGAGCAACTTCGCGGCTTCTTCCGCGCTGGTGCCATAGGCCGACTTGAGCGCGTTGCCGACCTGGTCCGCCGCGTAGCCCGCCCCCTTGAGCAGCTTCGCGGCCTGCTCCGCGGACGTGCCATACGCCGACTTGAGCGCGTTGCCGACCTGGTCCGCCGCGTAGCCAGCGCCCTTGAGCAGCTTCGCGGCTTCTTCCGCGCTGGTGCCATACGCGGACTTGAGCGCGTTGCCGACCTGGTCCGCCGCGTAGTCCGCGCCCTTGAGCAGCTTCACGGCCTGCTCCACGGACGTGCTGTACGCCGACTTGAGGGCATTGCCGACCTGCTCCGCCGCATAGCCGGCGCTCTTCAATGCGGCCGTGGCTTCCTGCTCGGTCGCCTTGTACCCCTTGCTCAGGGCCGCGCCGACCTGCTCGGTGGCGTAGTTGGCGCCCTTCATCAACGTCGCCGCGCCCTCCTTGGAGACCTTGTAGCCGGAGCTCAAGACTTTGCCGATGGCCTCGCCAGAGTCCTTCGCGAAGTCGATGGCTCCACTGCCCACGTTCTTGAGCCAGGTCGCCGCATCCGCGAAGAGGTGCTCGAGGTACTTCTCCGGCGCGTCGATGATCTTCTGTTTGATCCAGTTGATGAGCTGCTCGAAGTCCGCGGGCGGGATGTCGACCCCCATGCGGAGCTCGAAGCCCTTGCCGTTGATCTTGAACCTCGCGGTGATGTCTCCGGAGAAGCCCTGCCGGGAGATGACCACCGACACGTCCGCCAGGACATCGATGGAGATGCTGACGTTGTTCGCGACCTTCACTCCTCCGATGCGAACCGCGCCGAAGTCGAGTCGGGGCGACGCCTTGAACCCCACGGAGCCCTTGAAGACCGGATCGTTCTTGTCCCACGAGACGTCGAGCACCAGGTACGCGCCGAGCCACCGGCCCTCCAGCCGAAGCTGGTCGTTGGACATGACCACGCGCGACTGCGACAGGGCGAGCCCGAAGAGCGCGTTGCGCGTCTCTCCCTGCAGGTAGAAGCGCTGCTTGCTCACCATCCCTTCGACGGAGCCGGTCACCGACAGGGGCCAGTCCTTCGGGAAGAGGTCGAGCTGACCGCTGAACCAGAACTGGTCATCGACGAGCTTCAGGTCTCCGCGCATGACCTGACGACCGGCCACCTTGAGGTGCGTATGGCCCTGGAGCTGGATGGCTGCCCGCTTCTGCGTCGCGGGGGCGGCCGCGAGCGCCCACTGGCCGCCGATGACCACGCCATGAAGCTTGTTCGCGCCGAGGTCGACGAGCTGCGTCCCCGCGGTGTGGTCCATGTTGTAGTAGGCCACGAGCCCGGCCTCCTGCCCCGTGAGGAGCAGGTTCATGGCATCCGAGATCTGCTCCGCCGTCCGGGCCACGGACCAGTACCGCAGGTCGTCGATGCTGCCGCGGAACCAGGCCTGCGCGCTGGCGTCGCCGCTGCGCCCCACGTTGACCGAGGCGGCCTCGGAGACGAGCTCGCCCGGCATCCCGCCCTGGGCGCTGAGGACTCCGTTGACGAAGACGGTGCACGTCTTTCCGTCGTTCGTGACGGCGAGGTGGTTCCACTCACCGAACCGGAGCACCCCCACGCCCGTATTGAGAACGTTGACCTGTTCCGACGTGGTGGTCTGCACCGTCGTCTTGGGCACGCTCATGCCAGGAATGCTCATTCCTGGCATCTTGATGGTGGGGGCCTGCACGGATTGGGTCGAGACGGACGTCGTCTTGACGCGCGCGGTGCAGCGATGGGAGACAATCCCGTTGTTGCTCACGAAGAGCTTGGGCGCCTTCCCGCTGCCTCCCCAGATGCATTGCCACGAGCCCGTCGGGTCCTTGTCGGGACGCACCCACGCCTCGATGGTGTACTGGCCCGTCTTGAACCTGTCCGACTGCGCGATGAACGCGGAGTCACTCTCGCCGTTGAGGACGAGCCCGTCGTGACGCAGAGTCACGGGCGCCGCCGAGGCCTGCTTCTCGACGCCGCCCGGGTTCCTCAACCGCAGCTCGGACGGGACGAAGCGGGCCTTCGTGAGGGTGCCGTGATTCCGGCCGCAGAGGTCGATGGCCCTAGTCCCCGTGTCCTCTTCGAAGCGATACAGGGAGACCAGGTCCTGGCGGTCGGCGGCCATGCGCTCGAACATGCCGCCCGAAATCTCGGCGGCGCTCCGAGCGCGCTTCCAGACGCGGATCTCCGCGACCTCGCCCTTCCAGGGGACACCTTGAGGGGACACCTTGCCGACCCAGACGGAGTCCTTGAACGTGACGAGCGCCCCATTCACAGGGCCGCTCGCGAGCTCCTTCCCGTCGACATAGGTCTTCGCGGTGACGCCGTCGTTCGTCAGCGCCACGTGCTGCCACTGCCCCCAGCTCACGGTGCCGTTGGGCGTGTTCGGCGGGCCCGAGTTCCCCCCGCCGGAGTCCGTGAACCGGTGGTGGTAGAAGCCGGACTTCGAGTTGACCGCGAGGAAGTAGTTCCTCCAGAGCCCACCCTTCCGCGTGTCGATGCCGAAGATATCGGCCCACTCCCCGCCCTGGTCCTTCGCCGAACGGATCCACAGCTCGATGGTGTACTCGGGCAGGACCAGGCTGTCGGCCGCGGCAATCTCGACCCAGGTGTCCTTCCCGTTGAAGGACAGCGCCTGGACACCCTGGGCCGCGCTGGGAGTGACCGTGGCCGCTGGCAGCACCTGGGTGGCAGGGACGTCCGTGGCCAGCGGCGCGTTCACCATGACGGCGCCGGAGAGCTCCAGCTCGGAGACGCCGAAGGTGCCGCCAAGCTTGAACCCCGTGTTGAAGCCCATGGCTCCGGACGCGGCGATCCCGAACGCCGCCTCCAGGCGGAGGAACTCGAGGTCCACCTCGCCGCGAACGAAGGCGACGAGTCCCTCCTCGTTGCCTGTCTGGCCCTGCGTCGGCGTGCTCGCCACCGAGGGCAGGACGGTCATGAAGTCGTCACGGTCGCTCTCGCTGAGCTCCAGCCGCTGGAACGCGCCCTTCCGGAACTCGGCGGGCGTCGTGAGCAGCCAGTCCGCGTCGAACTTCAGGAAGGCGAATTTGTACTCCGCGCTCCCGACCCGGTTCTCGATGGGAATCGAGCCGATGCAGTCATTGATGGAGAACGTCTTCCCGAAGTTCATCAACGCCGCGATGTACTTCCACGTGCCGACCTTGACGTTCTTTCCCTTCGTCCCGAGCAGGCCCGCGCCGAGGTACTCGGGCGCCTGCAGGAACTCGTCATGGAAGTTGAACGCGAGCTCCACGCCACCCGGCGGAGTGTTCGGGTCGAGCAGCGCCTTGCGGTCGTTGAAGAACGCGCTGAAGGCCTGGAAGACAGCGACCGCCGCGGCCCCGTCGAGCTGCGGCTTCGGGAAGCCCACGTGGGCCTGGAGCCCCAGGCCCTCGATGCCCAGGTACTCGAACCCCAGCTCGTCATAGAAGATGGGGAGCGGGACGGGCAGGCCCTGGGAGACGGGGATGATGCAGAACACATCATCCAGGATGATGCGCCGCTGCAGCTGGTCCGAGGTGGGCAACGGGAAGCTCTCGTCCCGAGGCAGCATCAGCGAGACGGCGAGCGACGGGAGGTCGAACTGGTCGATGAGCGCGTCGACCTCTCCGTAGAAGAGCGAGCCGGACAGGAGCGTGCCCACGGAGAACTTCCGCACCTCGATGCCGGTGAGCCCGGGCATGGGCACGTAGCTCTGCACGACGGACGGGAAGAGGACGCGCACCGGCTTCTTCGGCGCCAGCATCCCAAGGCTGATGCGTCCGGCCGGGGAGAAGCCGAACTTGAACTCGAGCTGCTCGGGAACCTCGATCTTGAGGTACTGCTTGAACCCGTCCGGGAACCGATTGAGCACCTTGCCGGTCTGCTTCAGCGCGGTGACGACCTCGTTGGGGACACCCCCGGCCTTCTTCAGGAAGGTGACGAGCTCGTCGACCTTCAAGTCATTGTTCTTGTCGACCAGGTCGAGCCCCTCGATGGGGAGCTTGTCCGGAAAGATGTCTGCCATCGCCTTCGAACCGCAGGCCTCCAGGAAGAGCTTGAGGGGCGCGAGGGGCAGCGCGAGCGGCCGGGTGACCTTCAGCCCGCCACCCGCCTCGAAGTACTGCGAGACGCCGTCATAGACGAACGTCGGCATCTTGAAGCTGACGGCGCCGTACTGGCCGAAGTCGACGTCGAACCAGGCCTCGTTGTTGACGACCACGGTGTTGGCGCCAGTGAACGGCGAGCTGAGAAACTGCATGGCCACGCCGGTTCCCGAGATGGTGAACCGGGTGCGGGCCATGGTGAGGGGATTCCCCTGCTGGTACACGCGGAACATCTGCGCGCCGAGGTACGTGTTGAGCTCCGCCGGCAGCCCGAGCCCGGCTTCGAGCACCATCCCGAGCTGCGGCTTGACGGCGATGCCCAGCTCGGTGAGCTGGATGACCACCTTGCCGAGGTCCTTGCCATTGGCCCTGGGCAGCGCGAAGTCGATGGAGCCGGAGACATTCACCGCCGAGAGACGGGCCTCCGTCTTCCCGGCGACGAGCATCGCGTTGACCTTGGAGGGCAGCACCTGGGCAAGGCCGCCGGAGATGCCGGTGAAGCCGAGGATGGTCGTCCCCGTGAAGCTCCACCCCGCGCTCACGGACTCCTTGACGAGTCCGACCTCGAAGAGCTCGCCCTGGAAGCCGAGTCCCTCGCCCGTCGGGAAGTCGATCTTGAAGGTGGTGGAACCCGTGTTCGGCTTGAAGACGAGCGCCTTCTTCCCTTCGGCGGTGCTGCTGATGCCCAGGTAGCCGCCGAGCTTGAAGAGCGAGTCGATCTCCAGCGTGGAGGCCAGACGGAGGTCGAAGTACGTCTTCTTCTTGCCGCCCTCGCCGCTCCGGCGGTCGAGCAGGAGGTCGAACTGCGCGAAGGAGTACGAGCCCACGCCATCGAGGTCGATGAGCGTCTTCGTCGGCGACGCCATCGCGCGGAACTTGATCTTCTGGATGCCCTGGGTGGCCTCGTAGCCCGCCTGGAGGTCGAGCACCGTGTCGACGAGCTCGGCAGTCACGCCGCCGGAGAGCTGCCAGCTGCCGCCTGTCTGGTAGCTGAACAGGAGGTTGAAGGCCTTGAGCGCGAGGCCCTCGGCGACGGGCACCGGGCCCTGGCCCTGGACGCTCAGGCTCGCGTTGAACGAGGAGACCCGGGAGCCGGGCTCGCCGGTGACGTTCCGGTTGAGCGAGAACTGCACGTTCGTCTTGAGGCTCCCCTCCTCGGTGAGTGGGTCCCACTCCACCGAGGCGTCACCGAACGCGGAGAAGGCGCCGGTCTTCGTGTTGATGCGGAAGGAGAGCGTCTCGAAGACGATGTCGGGCACCTCGTCCGGCAGCGCCTCGCCGTTGGTGACGAGGGACCAGAACTTCTTCAGCTCGAAGTTGGAAAGGCTGCCGGCGAGCGTGAGCCCGTTGTTCACCTCGCCAGACAGCGCGACCACGGCGTCCGCGATGGCCATCTGGGCGGTCACGAGGCCCCGGGCACGGCCTCGGGCCTTGCTGTAGTCGACGAGGACCGAGAGGCCGGTCACCTCGAACGCCGTCGCGCCGACGGGGATGGACAGCAGGTCCTCGATCGCCGCGTCGAGGAAGAAGGCCTTCTCCTTGGGCGTGGCCGTCGCACGGAGGCGGGTGATGGTGAAGGGCGGGAGGTCCGTCTCCCCCGGCAGGAACGACTCGATCACGTCGCCGAGCGGCAGGGTCTCCCCTGCCGGCAGGCCGGCGCCGATGCGGAACGCGGGCAGCTCTCCGAACGCGGCGAGGCTGAACTTCTTGAACGCGAGGAGCCCGGCGACGGTGGTGGTGAGCGTCCGGGCCCGATCGAACGGGTTGCGCACGAAGAAGGTGAAAGCCACCTCCTTCAGCGTCATCACGTCCGGGAAGAGCTCCCAGTTCGTCTTCGACCCGATGCCGACCATCAAGGCGGTGACGGAGGCGTCATCCAGGTCGAGCGTGGTCCCAAACTCCGTGAGGGAGATTCCCTCGGGCGCCGGGAAGTCCTCGGGCATGTCGTCATCGAAGCCCTCCACCCCCACGGTCTGGGACAGGCTGGAGAAGCCGGCGACGGCGAAGTCGGAGAACCGTCCATGCAGCGAGAGCTCGCTGTCACTGGCCGAGTACTCGTACTTGCCGATCATCTCGACCGGACGCCCTCCGAGCTCGGCGTCGACGAGGAGGTAGATCCCCGGCGCCTGAGTGGCGGTGACCACCGGGTCCTGCTGGAACTCGTCGACCGCTGCCTTGAGGTAGACGAACGACTTGTTGAGCGTCAGGGGACCGAGGTTCGAGGTGCCGAGCGCGAGCGGCGCCTTGAGGCGGGCCCCGAGGAACACCATCGGGTCGTACACCTTCCGGAATTCCTTCAGCGGCCCGACGAGCGGGATGGGGTCGTCCTGCTTGACGAGCGACCCCACCGTCCGCAGCGCGCCGGAGAAGGGATAGAGCTCTCCGACGAAGTTGAGCCCGGGCACCACGTCGCACGCGTAGCGCTCGTCGAAGTACGCCTCGCTGCTGACAATCAACCGGCCGGCGCCCAGGGAGAGCTGCTTCAGGAAGTGTGGCTCGGGGAGGGCAGCGCCCCAGGTGGTGCTCTGGTACGTGCCGGTGCGGCTGGGGAGGTTCGGCAGGACGTTGGAGAAGGACCAACCTCCTGGGAGCTGGAGCTCCAGGACCACGGAGAGCTCTCCCTCGCGCTCCCGGGCCAGGAAGGACACCTGGACGTCCTTCAGCTCGTTGAGCGTCGTGGTTCCGAAGAGCTCGAGGCGCTCCGCGGTCCGGGAGATCGTCTCGGTGACCGTGTCGATCGTGAGGGACTCCACGTCGAGAGCGGAGCGAAGGATGGTGGCGATCTCCGCCGAGCCGATGAAGGTCTGGTCGATCTTGATGGAGTGGCGGGCCCCCATGGGACCGATGGCATCGAATTGCTGGAGCACGTAGTCGAGCGACATGGTTTCGATCCTCCTTTCTGGACGGGGCGCTACTTCACCGCAGCGGCATCCGTGGGGCGCGACGGCGTCGGGTCCCGGAATTTCACCTGACTCTTGTACGGATCGATTCTCCTGACGTTGACGTCTACCCGGACGTCCTTCAGCGGGTATTTCTTGATGTCGAGCGCCTCGACGATGAGCTTGTTCAGCTCCTTCTCGATCTCTTCCTGCTTCTCTCGCTCCACCGCCCGCAAATCCCCCGCCTCGCGCGCCGTGGCCTGAGTGAGTGCGCTCTGCTCCAGGTTGATCGCGTTCTGCTTCTCGGCCTTGCCCTCGACACCTTCCTGCATCCTGTCGAGGTCCGATCTCAGCTGGCGGAGCCTGGTCTCATGCTTCTGGATTCGCTCCTGATGGTTCGCCTTCACCTGCGCGCTCTTCTTCGCGTAGTACGCCTGGTATTCCTGTTCGAGCGTGAGCCGCAGCCGCGCAATCTCCTTCTCCTGATCGGGGCTCAGCCGGCCTGGGACCTTGAAGGTCTGCTTCAGCAGCTCGTCGTAGATGGGGAACGGCGCGACGACGATGCCCCGGAGGTACGTGGGTCTGTCGGCGTACAGGTCCTGGATGGTGGTCTCGATGATGGTGCCGGTGCTGGCATCGAGCTCCAGCATTCCGTGCCCCAGCGTCATGTTGAACTGCTGCCGCGCGGCCCGGTTCTGGATCTCGGTGAGCTTCCCGGTGGAGAGCGCCACGTGATCACCCATGCCGAAGAGGAGCACTCGCCCCCGCGGGATGATCCAGTCACTCGGGATCCACGCGCATCCTCGGGTAGGGACCTTCCGGCCCTGGTACGCGACCGGCGTGGCGGAACGGATGTAGCAAGGGTTCTTGTCCGGCTCGTCGGGGTCATACGCCCAGAAGAAATAATCCATGGCCGTCAGGAGCCCGGACTGCATGCGGCTCGGGAATGAGCCGGCGTACATGGGGTCGTCCGCATAGTCCCCGTGCTTCGCTCGGGACGGTGCGTTGGAGAAGGCGATGTATTCGGGAGGTACGAGCTGCGTCTTCACGAGTGAGTACAGGACGGCTTCCCAGCAGTTCATCTTCCGGGGCTCGCGATCCTTGACCGCGCTGATCATCCACTGAAACATCGGGCGGTAGGAGAGCGTGGTGTTGTCGGTGAACGACGCCGGCCCCCAGGTGATGACATCCGCCTTCTCCATCGCCTCGTCCGCGAAGAAGAGCTTGGCCTTGGCCACATCCCCCGAGTCCCGGTACTTCACCCGTTTCGAAGGCTCGAGCTGGGCCTCTTTCATCCAGGTCTCGTCGGCCTCCTTGTTGAACGCCTTGATTGCGTCCTGGGCCTTCTTGTACCGGTCGGTGTGCTCCTTCATCAGCGCTTCCATCACGCTCGCGGCCTGGTAGCCGACGTTGCGGATGTGGACCTCCTGCACGAGCGCCGGCCAGTCCTTGAAGTTCAGCCCCTCGTTGATCAGGTCATCCGTGATGACGTTCAGATCCTTGATCTTGTTCGCGTTGGCCCCGAGTTGGAGGACGACGTCCTCCTTGAACTGCTTCTCGCCCCCGTTCGAGTACTGCGATCCGCCGACAGTCACGGTGCCCATGGTCACTCGCCCCCCGTTTGAGGAATGGAGGTGGAGCGTAGCAATGTGCTGACCCGGACCGCACGAGGGGGGCCCGAGGTGCTCGCACGCACGGAGAGCGGGGACTTGGAGCCGACTGACAGACTCGCGCGGCGCCCCTCGGCCTCGCGGTCGCCGGGCAGGCCCGCAGCATCGAACTGATACTGGCCCCGGAGCCTTTGCCCGTCCTGCTCTGAGCAGGTCCAAAGCCAATCGGTCAGAACCTCTGTGCCGATGTACTAGTTTGCTGCTGGGTTCCTCCCCGGTGGCGCTCGTGGCCTTGGATTCTGGCCGGCTTCTGGCCGTCCGGGAGGTCGCGGAGCGACTGGGGGTCTGCCGGGCCACGGTGTACCGACTGTGCGAGCGGGGCGAACTGCTCCACATCCGCATCTCGAATGCGGTGCGAATAGACGCTGAGGCTCAGGAGAGATTCATCCGGGGACCTTCGTCGCAGAATCGAATGTAGGCCACTCCCCTACTCCTTACTTCAACCTCCCTCGAACGAACTACTCGACCAAGCTGCCGTGCCGCGTCTGGCAGTTGCCGGCGGGGCGCAGCCTCAAGCTGAGCAGCTCGTTCAGACTCCGAGCGCAATGAGCTCGTCGCCGACCGGCAGATCCACGTAGATGCTCATGTGCGTCGTGCGGGCCTGGAACGGCCCCTGCGTCCACGGTCCCACCACCGACTTGCACTCTGCCCAATCGAGGCCGCTGTCGAAGAGCACCTTGAGCGAGCTGTGCTTGCCTCCCGGCGCGAACTCGATCACCAGCTTGCGCGGGTGTTCGAGCTCAAAGCGGCGCTCGAAGCGAAGGCCGAGGCCCTTCTTGCCCGCCTCGACGGAGCACCACTTCGCCAGCATCTCGGACTGCTTCGGCCCGAGGTTGCCGGGAGCCTTCTTCAGCTTAAACAGCTCGTCGCTGGTCTTCGCCTGGCCGTCGTACCCCTCCGTCTCGCGCGTCCAAATCATGCCCTTGGCATTCGGCGCATAGGCGAAGCGCTGAAGCAGCTCGCCGAGCATCCACATGGCGATCGCGCTCTTGCCGAGGTGCCGATCGTTGTACGCGAGCCTCGTCACCTTCCCCAGCTGGTTCAGGTCGCCGATGTGCGACCGGAGCAGCCGCCATGCGTAAACGAGGTCGGGGTTGATCACGCCCTTTGCGATCTCGACTAGCGGACAAGCATTGGGCGACTTCGGCGTGAGATCGTCCACCGTCACTGGCTGGCCGCGTCCCCAGCGCTCGGCAAACCTGGACCACGCCTCCTTCGCAGCCTCGGGCTTCGCCTCGATGGGAGCGCAGCCGTCGAGCCACGCGGAGCCGAAGCGTGGACCATCGCTGCCGGTAGTCTGTACACCGCCGATGGCCGCAGCGCGCGTCGGGCCGTTGGAGAAGACCTGCCACACGTCTTCGCCGAGCGCCTTTCGATCCGCAGCGGCAGCGACGCGTATGTGCACGTCGCTCTCGATCAGGCGCCGCAGATGCACGGCGACGACGGCATCCTCGTCGTTCTTTCCGCTGGCGTCGGGCAGGCGGCTAAGCAGCAGCCGCGGCACATGCTTCTCCGAGTCGAGAGCGCGCCGCTTCACGGTACGCAGGAGCCCGCCCGCAGCGAGCGCATCGCCAGCGATCTCGGCGGCCTGGAGCCCGAGCTCCGAGCCGGTGTCCTCGACCAGTTCAATTGCAGCGAGCAGCGGCCCGCGTCCACGTAGCACTGCGGCCTTGTGCTTTTCGAGCGGATTGGCCGCATCTAGCAACATCTTGCGCGCGGGATCGAGAAAGTGCGCCCGCAGCAGATCGACGCGCAGCATTCCGCGCGCGGCGAGGAACTGCGTGTCGAAGCGGATGATCTGCGCCTCGTTGTCCTTCTCGAGCATGGCGACCACGTCGCGAAGAAGCGCGACCGGATCGTCCATGAGGTGCCGCAGCATCCCGGAGCCGCTGGTCTCGTACACGATCGCTTCTCGTGCGGAGACTCCATCGTGCCCGTTACTCAGGCTGGCGTCCTGCCACGTTGCGACGGCAGCATGCAGCGTGCGCGGATCTATTTGGAGCCTCCGCGCTGCGACGAGTTGCAGGTAGGCCGCGAGCGTGTGGAAGAACGCTTCCTCCTCATTTGGCAGGACGGCAGGACGGAACTCCTTTGTCAGCCGCAGTCGGAATGCATCGACGGTCATTGAGGTGCCGAGAACGGCGTGCCGCCAAGTGCCCTGGCCTTCGCAGGGGCGGAACCCCCTGAGCCGATCGTGCTCAACGAACGCCTTGGGAAGGGGACCGTCGAACAACTCCTCCGGCTCGGAGAATCCGCAACGTTGACAGATGGCGAAGCCGAACCCTGGTCCGCCCGGCCGCTCGGACCTGCCCTCGGAGCGCACGAACACCGTCGAGTTGGCGGTGAAGCCACCGATGACGCCAGCGGGAAGGATATCCACGAGGCCT
Source organism: Pyxidicoccus trucidator (assembly GCF_010894435.1). NCBI lineage: Bacteria > Pseudomonadati > Myxococcota > Myxococcia > Myxococcales > Myxococcaceae > Pyxidicoccus > Pyxidicoccus trucidator. The sequence goes on from NZ_JAAIXZ010000030.1 coordinate 115,556, forward strand.
ATGGAGTTGGAGGCGCGAACGGTCACGCGCGGGGAGGGCATCCGATCAATTTCGGAGCCCACTCGCCGCGGCCGGCGACCGGCTTTGACCGCGAAGCCACTCGGCCGCATGTAGCGGCGCACGAGGCTTGGAGGAACTTCGCCCGCCTCAAGCGGCGTCTCCTCCTCCTCGGCGGCCTTCTTCTTTCGACGGCGGCGTCCGGTCGTTTCGGTGGCCGACGCCAACTCCTCTTGGAACACCGTGGGATGGCCGCAGATCTCGCATGCAACCGGCGGCGCGTTGTGGTCCTCGAAATGCCCACACTTAACGCACTCAAGGTAGAAGTGCTGGACGACGCTGCTCTCGTCGCCGGCCAGCCAGTTGCGAACCACACCCGCGACCCGGTGCAGTTTCTTGCCGGCGATGATTTCGGAGCCGGGCGCGTACTCGCTCAGCGCGATGTCAAGGGCGCGCTCCATACGCAGATCGAGCGGCTCTTCCTGCTGCTTCGGCTCGTCCTCGTCGTTGTGCTCGCCCTTGTCCTTCTTCTTCCTGAACTTCCACTTCGTGTCGAGATGCACGACGTCGAGCGGAAAGCCGAAGCGTGGCAGGAAGCAATTTCGCGCGAGGCATGCGATCAGCGTCTCGACTAGAAGCACGCGTTCTTGGTGGGCGAGAGCGGCGAGGAACGTCTCGTCGCGCGCGGACTCACCTTTCTGCAGCTCGCGAGCGCGCTGATCCTTGAGCACGTCGTAGTCCCTCCTGACCGCCTCGACAGCGCGCGCGATCGCCTTGGAGCAAGAGGCTGCCAGCTCGGAGATCGAGTACGTGGCCAGCGTCGTGCCCTGCGTCAGATCACGGATCTGCGGGGTCACACTTGAATCGTCGTCGAGCCGGTCGAGCCAGCGCTCGAACGCATGCGCGAGCGGGTCCTCACTCTGCAGATCAAGCTTGCCGGCGAGTTGCTTGTCCATGCCGCCGCAACCGATGGCAGATCTGAACAGGAACTCGTCGACCGTTCCAAACGCGCGCATCGGGCTGCCGGCGCCGTCACGCTCCACCACTTCCTCGAAGAACGCCGCCAGCAGCGATGCGTTCACGTGCCGAAGCAGAAGCGGCGGCGAGTCGAGGCGCACCTGCGGTGGCGTCATCTCTGAGTGGAGGAAGCGCCGCGGGCTGGTGAACACCAGTTGATCGTGCGGCCGGTTGAGCGCGAGCGTGAGCACCATTGACGAGCCGTCGGCGCGGCGGCCGGCACGGCCTGCTCGCTGCCAGTAGTTCGCGGGGCCCGGCGGCACGTTGGTCAGCATCACGAAGGTGAGGCCTCCGATGTCGACGCCCATCTCGAGCGTGGTGGACGATGCGAGTAGGTTGCGTTCGCCGCGGCGGAAGGCGCCTTCTTCCCCTTCGAGCGAGTCGACTCCGATCTGCGCCGTGTGCTCCACGCTGTGCAAGCCAAGGAGCGGATCCTCGAGGATGCGGCGTACTGAGTGACGGGCAGCCCAGAGGACCCGCTCGTCGTCGTTCATCGGCGCGAGGGTGCGCGGGCAATTCGGCGCCGGAACCACACCGCCCACGGAACGGAAATAGACACGGCCGGAGTCGACGTCGACGAGCGGCGGCTGATCGTGAAGCCGGAGCTCGAGGCGCGACAGATCAATCTGGAGCTTGTCCTGCTTCAGCCGGAGCCACTTGCAGCCCTGCTCTGCATGCTGGGTGAGTGCGCTCCACGCGAGTGAGAGCAGGGAGTCGACGCCCATCGAGTCGGGCATCTTGAGGCGCTCGCGTACGCGCGCTGTGTACTCGTACATCCGGCCGATCTCGGGACGGCGGCGCGGGTACATAGGGATGTCCCGGCCGGTATCCTCGTCGTCCGTCTCGGATTCGTCCTCGTCCGGCAGATCCTCCGCTGTGCTCCAGACAAGCTTGTTGCCAATCGTGTTCGGGAGGAAGTGCCCGAGCATTTCCTCCGCTTCCGGCTCGTCGGTGCTGGGCTTGCTTACCACGCCGCGGCTACGCGCAAAGTCGATCAACTGGGCGACGAAGTCCTTCCATACCTTGTCGCTACCAAAGTAGGGTAGCGCTTCGCTCGGGCACGGCGGCAGGTTTGGGTACACGACCTCCACGATACCGAGCGTCTCGAGTGTGTTGGCGCGGCTCGGCGGCCTCGCAAGCTCCTCATAGATCGAGAGCAGGCCGAGGTATTCGAGCGATTCGGATTGCTTGAGACCGCGTGAGGCCGCGCGCTCGAGGAGCAAGTTGTCTTGGCCGAGCGCGCGTGCCAGCTCCTTTACCGTCGCCTTACCGCCTTCGGCACGGAGCGCCGTGACGATAAGCTGGCGGTTGACGCCGGTGTCGTGCGTGCTCTCCACGACCGCGGCGATGCGAGCCGCTTCCTGGCGGCTATCCGAGAACGTGAGCAGGCGACGCCCGCCGCCCGGGCGGAATTCTTGCTCCGCACTGCTCGGCGGCATCTCGCCGAGGTGCGGATACACCATATCGACCACGGCGCCGAGCGCCGCGCGCGGGCTGAGCAGCAGCGGGCGAAGCCGAGTCGCAACGGTATTGCACTGCAGGCAGGTCATTGGCGAACGCCCGTGACGGTCCGCCGCCCCGAGCACCGCAAACTCGACGGGGACGCACGTTTCGCCGACGCACAGCACGTACTCGCTTCCTTCCTTCGGGCGGACTGCGAGGCGAGCCGACTTGTCGGCCTTCTCGATCCGCAGCTCCTTGGCCTTGCCGACTCGATGAGCGACGAGGTAGGGCGCACCACATTCTGCGCAGACGCCGAGCTGCGTACGCGGAGATTCGGCGGGATCGCCGGAAGGCGCGAGCGAGGTCACCGGCCCCCAAGGCCACCCCTCGACGACCTTCGCCTCGGACGGGCGCGGATCGACCCAAACACCGGTCGGCGCGCGCACGAGTGCATGCATGCGGATCGGGATGAATGGGTGGCGCTTGGCATCAAGGCGTGCGAGCGAGCCAAGGCGCAGGATCGCATCGGTCGCGCGCCGCCGCTGCTCGCTCGGATCAGCAGGACCATACATCTTGGCGGCGACCTGGTCGATGTCGGGTAGCTCCTCCTGCTCGGAAAGCCACACGCGCAGCTCGGTGAGCCGCGGATGCGTCGCGTACACGTGATGCAGGAGGAGCGCCGGACAGTCGGCGATCTCCGCTGGCAGCTGCGCGCGCTCTGCCTCGATCACCAGTCCGAGCGCTTCGCATGCCTTCCAGGCGGTGTTGGCGAGCGCGGCATCGCGGAGCAATGCGGAGGGATTGCCCGCGCCGTCGTATTCGAGCGTGCGGAGCTCGGCGGCTATCAACTGCTGATCGGCAGCGAGCGTGGTGGGAGCGCGAAGCTCCGGCACCTGGCGCGGCGGGCAAGCTTCGGCTGGCAGATAACGGCGTCCCTCGACGGACTTCACGCCGCTCTTCTTCGCGAACATGCGGGACGCGTACTCATCGAGCACAGCGCGTCCTTCGCTCTCCCCCTGCGCGAGCGTCGCGGAAGTCGCGAACCCCTGCACCGCCTCAAGCTTGGTGCCGAAGCGCTGCGCGGCGCGGCGCAGCAGCATGTGGATCTCGGCCGCCTGCGCGCCTGCGTACACGTGCGCTTCATCGAGCACCATCATCTTGAGGCGCGGATACTCGCCGTAGAAGAGGTTCTCGGGCTCGAAGATCGTCCGGTCGCTCGGGCGGATCAGCATGTACTCAAGCATGCTGAAGTTGGTGACGAGAACGTGCGGCGGTCCCTTAGGTCGATCGTCACCACCATCGAGTCCACGCAGCGTCGCGCGGTCAATGATCTGACACTTCGGCGGTATCGGCTTACCGCGGCGCTCGTACGAGTTCTTCGCCGAACGCCACGTGTCCTTCAGTCGGCTGGTGTAGTAAGCGAATTTGATCTCGTCTTGCTCGCCAAGCATCGCCATTAGGCGATCCACTTGGTTGTTCACGAGGGCGTTGAGCGGGTAGACGACCACGGCGCGCACACCCGGATGGCTGAGATCGTCGCGGCCCTCCTCATGATCCCAGAAGAGTCGATCGATGAGCGGGATAACGAACGCCTCGGTCTTGCCACTGCCCGTGCCCGCGGAGAGGACCACGGTTTCGCCGTGAGAAGCTGCACGGATGGTGTCGACTTGGTGCTCGAACAGTGGGTAGTCGATTCCCGCCTTCTTTAGCAGAGAGACCGTCTTCGGGTGCAGTGGCCGCTCCATGGTGCGCTGCTTGGTCGAGGGTGCCTGGAGGTCGGCAAGCGTCTTCCCCGGGCGGAATGGGAACGCGGCTTGAACGAGTAGCGGGGCGAATAGCGAGAAGCCGTTGTCGCTGCTCCAATGCCTGCGAAGAACGTTCGCGAGAGGCCCGGGCCGTACTCCAAACACGTCGAGCAGGAAGTCAGCGTAGCGGCCCTGCAGTGCGTGATAGGCTTGGTAGCCGTCGAACTGGTAGTGCTTGCTCATGTTGCGCTTTCCTCCGCTGCCCAGCGGTTGAGCCAGTAGTCGAAAAGAGTTGGCGCGCTGCGCTGCAGCACCCGTACGTCGTCCCAAAGCTTCGGAAGCACAGGACCGCCTGCGCGCCAGCGATGGACGCGCTCGGTCACGTGAACGACCGCGTTTTCGAGTGCGCGTGCATCGGGTGGCAGCGCCTGTTGCCAGATTGCGTTGAGGCGGGGATGCACGCCTCCGGAATCGTCGTCACGAACGATGAGACTCCGGAGGTCGGGATCGTCTGACAACTCGGTGTGCTTCCGCCGAATCTCTACCAGGCCAGCAAGCCGGCCGCTGGCCGTACTGCTGGTGGGGTTTCTCATCCCTTCGGCTTCGGGACTACACACCGCATCGATCTCGGCGCTGCTGAGCAGCCTCGGGGCCTCGTGGATCGGAGCAAGAAGCACTGCGACGTCCATGTAGTGATCCCTCGGGTCCCACTTAAGAAATGCGGGAACGAGCAGCCCCGCGTGCCACTCGGCGATCCTCCGCAAGGCGACGACAAGGTCGGATGGCTCGACGCGATGGAAATCGGCGTAGCGGACGCGGGCCAATGGCCAATCGAGCTCGCGGAAGACCGCTTCGACGTCGTCGGACTCCTCGGTGGGCGCGACGAGGGCGCCGAGGCGCAGATGCGTCATGGCATCCGCGAGATGCTCGGCAATTTTGAACCAGCGCGTGCCATAGCGGCGGAGCGTTTTAAAAGTGTCGAAGACCCACTGCTCGCGGTGCTTGGCGAGGCGGCGCTCGATCGCGTCGCGCCAGAGTTCCCGCTTGCGCTCGGTCCCATCCCAGAGCAAGCGTTCGAGCAGGCTGTACTCAGGCGGCGCTGGCGGGCGGCCAACGTGAGAGTAGAGCAATCCCATACCGGCGATCCGTTCTGCGCCAGAGAACGCGGTGACCTGGTACGGACGTCCGGGGGCAGGGACGGGTACCTCGTAGAGGATGCCACTCTCGTCGCGAGAGACGACTTCCGCCTCAAAGCGCTGCGCGGGCATCCACGGCGCCCATGCGTTTACGAACTCGATGTGCACAGGGGGTGAATCTGAAAGCTTGGTACGCGCGTACCAGGTGCCGGCCCGCAGTTCAGGGATGACGTTCAGGCGGCGAGCAGTGCGCCGTGTGAAGTGCAGCATCTCGGAGAGCCAGTTGCCCACGTGCACACGGATGCGGAGACCACCGTCGCCAACTTGGAGGATGCGCCGCGGTAGCTCGGAGTAGCGGATGAAGCGGTGGCCGGTCGAGTCGAGATACCGGACGAAGACGGCTTCGCCTGCAACGATGCGGACGCCGGCTCCCGGGGGGCCGTCGATCTGAAGGCCGCCAGTGCCAAGGAGCAACTCGAACCCACGCTCGTCGGTCGCCTCGGCGTCAGCCGCCGGTCGAACCTCCACGCGCGGCGGGTAGGCGCCGATGGAATACACACCGCGCAGGTCGGCACGCTGCCAGAAGACGCCGATTGAGAGCTTGCCGTGAACCGAGGGGTTTACGGTCAATGCGCGCGTGTGCTCGTGTGCATGCGTGAGCAGCGACAGCTCGTCGCCGGAAATGGCGATGTGCGTGCCGAGAGCGTCGGACCTCGACGTGAGCGCGGTGCCTTCCGGCACGATCACAAAGTGAGCGATGCCACGCCTTCCGTCCGCAGACACCTCGAGCCGGTAGCGGCCGGGAATCGCGGCGAGCCTTTGCGCGGGCCTGACGAGGCGATTGCGCAGAGCACCGGACTGCTCGCCTGCAGGACCAGTGAGGAGATAGCTGAACGTGCGGATGTCGCCCTCGACGAAGAAGCGAGGGAAGCGCGAGTAGACGGCGGCGCGACCGAACGCCAAACCGGGAACATGGGGCGGCTCGAAGACGATGCGAAGCGGAAGCGCCTTGGGATCGAGTGACCACTCCTCCGCCGAGCCATCGGGGCAGTACATCGTCAGCGTTTGTGCGTGTGCTGGAAGCGTGCACGCCCATGCGTCCAGATCGGCGAGCGACCGAGGCTTGAAGCCTTCCGGGGCGTCGAGTCGGTAGCCAGGCGCGCAGACCAGGACGACCGAGGAGCCGGCCGGCGCTGTGGAGAGCTGCGCTCCGGTATCCGTGTCGAAGAGGGCCACCGGCTCGGCCGGTGCCTCTACCTCCATGTACGGGACTTCGAATTCGCCCTGAGCCTCGAAGGCGAGGATGGCAGCCGGAAATTTGGTAGCGCGCGGCAATGGCAGTGACGACGAGCCGGGCTCGCGCTCGTATCGATCGCCTTGGCGCAAGTAGGCGACTGTGATGGTTCCGTTCGCGAAGCCGAGTAAGATGCGCTGCTGCTCGGGGCCGGCGTCGGGAACGGTGATCAGATTGGGCAGGCGCAGTACGAGCCGATCCAGTCCATTCTTGCTGTCCCAGCGCCACTCGGCCTGCGCCGGGGCCTGCACCGTAGTCGCGGGTGGAGCCAGGCGGGCTGCGAGAGCGCGGGCCGTTTCCTCGTCCGGAGCGCCGAGCACTTCGGTGAGCGCACTGCGAGCGAGCGGGATAGCGGCGCGCTGGGCGAGGAACGACTTCACCTCGGCGAAGCGTTGCAGATGCTCGGCGAGATCAAGGCACGTGCCTTCGTCGCGAAGGGCCGAGCGCAGGCCTTCACGCACCTGCAGGAGCTTGGCGTGGTTCGCCATCCAGGCTGAGATCGCCTGCAGATCGGCTTGCGCCAGCGATTCCCAGCTCCAAGAGCGTTCGACTTCGTCCGTGAGCGCCTCGAGCAGCGGCCAGAGCGCGCCGGAGTGCAGCAGCATGGTTTCGAGAACACGGCGTGCAGCTGCACGGGAGCGCATCAAGCGTACGCCCCAGACCTGGCGAGCTCCGACCTCGATGGCAGACCAAGCGTCGGTAGTCATGTACTGAGCGAGCTGGTCGATGCCGAGCTTGACGCCGACGTTCGCGTATTCGAGGCGTGCGTCCGGATTGTCTTGGAAGAGCCGCTGAATCGCGCGCGCGCCGGCCAGCAGCATTGCTGCGCCCCAGGCGACCTTGAACTCGTCACGGAGCCTCTTGACCTTATGAGCGCGCTCGCCGACCCACACGTTGAGCTGGCCGAGCTGCGAGTCGGTCAGCTGGAGTGTGGCGAGATTGTCGCCGGGCTCCCATCCCGGCGAACTCGCCTTGATTGAGTTTAGGAACTGTTCAATGCGCATGTTCCCGCCCCCACAACGCCTGTCGGCAATGTCAGCGCGAACTACGGGAATGCTGCTCGAGCGTTCTCAAGTCTCACTTGCGAGCGCTTGGTGGTCAATGCGTGATTAGGGACCCTGGGACGCGGATGACCTAGCCCGGCTCCTCAAAGCAAGCCGGAGCTGGGTCTATCAGAGGGCCCAGGCAGGGCAGCTCCCGTGCCTGAAGATTGGCAGGCTGCTGCGCTTCGATCCTGCGGCCATCCGGCGTTCATCAAGGGGCAGGGGCTCCGTTATCTGGCAAGTGGCGCCCTCGCCCGTCGGCAATGATTACAAGATCTCCAGGGTTTTCAGATGGATGGACTCTTTGACGGGTTCTATCTACCGCAAGAGCGACAGGTGGTACGTTCGCGTCAAGGACGGCCCTGGCCGGAGGCGCGACACCGCCCCCAGGCCACCACGAAGACCGAGGCGAAGTCACTCCTGCATACCTGGAGGTTCAGGCCGACCGCCAACGACGCGGCCTGGAGCCCTGCCCAAGCACAGCAAGCAGGTCACCTTCGGGGAGGCCCTGGACGCGTGGAGGACCGAGGTGGGCAGCTGACTCCGCTCCACCACCATCATCGACTTCGGCGAGAAGCACCTGCGCGATAAGCTGGGGTCCCTGCCCCTCAAGGACGTCGCGCCTGGAGATGCTGCTCAACGCGAAGCTCGGAGAACTGTCTCCCGCGTCCCGCAACCACCTACGCGCCCTCCTCCACCGCATCTTCGAGCTGGCGATCCGGCGCGGTCTCTTCACCGGTCTCAACCCGGCCAAGTCCGTCCCGCGCGTCAAGAAGCCGAAGAAGCTCCCGCAGTACCTCAAGGCCGAGGAGGTCCCGCTGATGCTCGCGGCCCTAGAGCGCCAAACAGGTTAGTGGAACCTCAGGCCGCAAGCCGCCGCTTCTCGTCGATGCGGCGGTGGAGGGTCTCCAGGTTCTGGAGAGCGCAGAGCCTGCGAAGGTCGAAGGTGTTCTTCCGGGT
>NZ_JAAIXZ010000031.1 GCF_010894435.1 Pyxidicoccus trucidator
CGGCGGGCAAGCGCGGGCAGCGAGTTGCGCGACGCCTTCTGCTGGAGCTGCTTCGCCAGCTGGGCGCGCTTCTCGGGGGTCAGCGCTGCAAGCTTCTTCTTGATGTCGCTCATGTTGAATGGCTCGTCCGTGCTGGATGCGGCACTGCGCGCTACGAACTCCGACCTCGTGTCAGGCGCTCAGGGCGCCCGGGGCTTCCTTGCCGCCCGTCGCCTTGTCGGAGACGAGCTGGCCGGACTCGAGGTGGATGACCCGGTCCGCGAGATGGAAGTACCGGTCGTCATGGCTGATGACGACCACGGCCTTCCCGCGTCCCTTCAGGTCGAGGAGGATCTGCTTGTAGAACACGTCCTTGAACGTCGGGTCCTGGTCGGCGGCCCACTCATCGAAGAGGTAGACGGGGCGGTCCTCCAGGTAGGCCGTCAGCAGCGCGAGCCGCTTGCGCTGTCCCTGGGAGAGCGTCAGCGTCGACAGCTTGCCGTCCGCTTCGATGGTCACCTTCTTGTCCAGGTGCAGGTGCTCCAGGTAGCGGTTGGCCTGCTGGAGCAGCTCGGGCGAGGAGATGCCCAGCAGCTTGTCGAAGAGGAAGAAGTCGAAGAAGACGGCGGAGAAGAGCTGGCGGTAGTCGTCCACGGCCTCGGGCGTCGTGACGGGGCGGCCGTCCACGCGCAGCTCGCCGCTCTCGGGCGTGTAGAGGCCGGTGAGCAGCTTCGCCAGGGTCGTCTTGCCGCTGCCGTTGCCGCCAACGAGGAACAGCAATTCCCCGCGGTGCAAGGTCGTGGTGATGGGGCCCAGGGTGAACTTCTCGCCGTCCCGCTCGTTGCGATAGGTGTGGGTGACACCGGCCAGGTCGATGCGCTCGAAGTCTCGCGGTGGCTCACGGACGGCCTGGGTGAGCGCGGCCTCGACGGAGAACTCGGGCGTCAGCTTGAGGCCGAGCTTCTCGATGTGCGCCATGGCCACCTCCGCCCGGCGCAGGCTGTGGGCGCAGTTCACCACGGCGTTGAGGGGCTGCTGGAGGTACAGCACCACGAGCACCGCGCCCATCACCTCCGCGGGGGAGATGGAGGTGTAGCGGGGCACCACCAGCAGCATGATGCCGATGGTGAGGGTGTACACGGACATGCCCCAGCTTCCCGCGATGGAGAAGGTGTCATCCGTGCGCAGGTACAGCTTCCCCACGGTGCGGGCGAGCGGGCCCAGGTCGTTGTCGTAGAAGTCGCGGCGGCGCTGGCGGTTGAGCCGGAACTCCTTGGCGGCCTCGGCCAGGGAGAAGAAGCGCCGCAGCAGCAGGGTGCTCTCCTCGCGCGCCTGCTCCTGGTAGCGCTGGCCCAGGCGCGACGGGAGGGCGAACGTCAGCTGCCCCACGACCATGAAGGAAAGGCCCAACAGGCACAGGGGCCACGACAGCCAGCCCAGGTAGCCGAGGCCGCCCAGGATGAGGGAGCTGCTGATGAAGACCTCCGGCAGCATGACGACGCCGGTGGTCAGGGTGGCGATGTCCTGCATGAGGGAGGACAGCATGCGGTGGGCCCCCGCCTCCTCCATCGTCCGCAGCGACGTGGAGAGCAGGTGACGGCTGAGCCACAGGCGCAGGTCCAGGAGGATCTTCTGCTGGAGCCGGTTGATCATGAGCCCGGAGCCCATGCGCGTCAGCAGGGCCGCCACCGCCACGGCCACGAAGGTCATGGCGATGTCGCTCACGGAGGACTGCGTGCTCGCGGCGAGGGCGTGGTGGATGAGGCCGAGCAGCGACGCGCTGCTGATGCCGGACAGCACCCCCAGCACCAGGGTGAGGACGGCCAGCCGGGTCGACTTGCGCAGCAGGATGAGCAGCAGGTTCATAGGGCTTCCACCATTTCGTCCAACTCGGAGGCGTCTACCTTCTCCGCGAGGGCTTCCAGGACGAGGTTCGTCATGCCCTCCACGGTGGGTTGCTCGAAGAGCCCGCGCAGCGGCAGCTCCACTTCGAATGTCGAGCGCACGCGGGCGATGAGCTGGGTGGCGAGCAGCGAGTGGCCGCCCAGCTCGAAGAAGCTGTCATGGATGCCCACGCGCTCCACGCGGAGCACCTCGGCCCAGATGTCCGCGACCTGCTGCTCCAGCTCGTCGCGCGGTGCCACGTACGGGCGCAGCGACGCACGCGCTTCCGGTGCCGGCAGGGCGCCGCGGTCCAGCTTCCCGTTGGGGGTGAGCGGGAGGGCATCCAGGCGCACCAGCGCGGAGGGCACCATGAAGTCCGGCAGCCGCTGCAGGAGGTGCGTGCGCAGTGCGCCCAGGTCCAGCGACGCGTCCGCGGTGACGTAGCCGGCCAGGCGCTGGTCGCCCGGCGCATCCTCGCGCACCAGGACCACCGCCTCGTGCACGCCGGTGAAGGCGCGCAACGTCGCCTCGACTTCGCCGAGCTCGATGCGGAAGCCGCGCAGCTTCACCTGGGCATCGAGCCGGCCCAGGTACTCCAGCTCCCCGGAGCCCAGCCAGCGTGCCCGGTCGCCCGAGCGGTACATGCGCATGCCAGGGGTGGTGGAGAAGGGGTCGGGCAGGAAGCGCTCGGCGGTGAGGTCCGCGCGGCGCACGTAGCCTCGCGCGAGCCCCACGCCGGAGATGAACAGCTCGCCGGGCACGCCCACGGGCACGGGCCGCAGCGTGTCGTCGAGCACGTACAGCCGCGTGTTGGCCCAGGGCTGGCCCAGGGTGGGGCGCTCGGCGTTGACGGAGCCACGGGTGATGGCCGCGCAGATGGTGGCCTCGGTGGGGCCGTAGGCATTGAGCAGCGTGCGGCCCGTGCTCCAGCGGCGGGCCACCTCGGGCGACAGGGCCTCACCGGCGGAGATGACCGTCTCCAGCAGGGGCAGGCCCTCGGGCTGGAGCTGGGCGAGCACCGACGGCGTGAGGGTGATGGCGGTGATGCGCTGCTCCACCAGCAGCGAGCGCAGGGGCTCGTCGGGCAGCAGCCGCTCGCGGGGCGCGAGCACGAGGGTGGCACCGGCCAGCAGCGTGGCGAAGACCTCCATGACGGAGGCATCGAAGCTGGCGGCGGCGTACTGGAGGACGCGGCTGCCCGGGTGGAAGCGGTGGGCGATGGCGGCGGCCGAGGCGCTGGCGCACAGGCCCCGGTGCGTCAACAGCGTGCCCTTGGGACGGCCGGTGCTGCCGGACGTGTAGATGATGTAGGCCAGGTCGTCCGGGAGGCAGCGCGGGGGCAAGGCGTCCACGGGCTCCTGGGCGGCGAGGGGCGCCTCGGCCTCCACGGTGAGGATGCGCACGGAGGCGGAGGAGAAGCGCTCCGCCATCGCCGCGCGTGTCACCAGCAGGGTGGCGCCCGAGTCCTCGAGCATGAAGGCCAGTCGCTCGGACGGGTACGTGGGCTCCAGCGGCAGCCACGCGCTCCCGGACTTGAGGATGGCGAGCAACGCGGTGACGGACTCAGGGGAGCGTTCCAGGCACAGCGCCACGGGGATGCCCGGGCCCGCGCCAGCGGCGACGAGGCGCCGGGCCAGCTGGTTGGAGTGCTCGTGGAGCTGCCGGTAGGTGAGGTGCGTGGCGCCGTCGGTGAGGGCGGGCGCGTCGGGAGCGCGGGCCACCTGCTCCTGGAAGAGGAGGTGGATGAGCGACTCGCGCGCCAGCTCCTCGCGCCGCGAGTCGTTCCAGTGAGTGAGGACCTGCTCGCGCTCCTCGGCGGTGAGCAGGGGCAGGTGCGCGAGCGGACGCTGGGGCTCGGCGAGGGCGCCTTCGAGGAGGACCTGGAAGTGGGCGACGAGGCGGCGGACGGTCTCCTCGCGGAAGAGGTCGGTGCTGAACTCGGCCTGGCCGGAGAGCCCGTCGGGCGTGTCGGCCATGGAGAGGGTGAGGTCGAAGCGCGAGGTGGCCAGCTCCGAGTCCAGCGGCCTCAGCACGAGGTCACCGGCCGGGGGCATCGAGGCCTTCTCCGCCGCGTTCTGCAAGTTGAACATCACCTGGAAGAGCGGCGCGCGGCGGGTGTCGCGGTTCGGCTGCAGCTCGTTGACGAGCTTCTCGAAGGGAACATCCTGGTGGGAGTAGGCGCCCAGCGTGGCCTCGCGGACCTGGGCCACGAGCTGGGTCAGCGAGGGACGGTCCTCGAAGCGCGAGCGGAGGGCCAGGGTGTTGACGAAGAAGCCGACGAGCCCCTCCAGCTCGGCGAAGCGGCGGCCGGCGATGGGGGAGCCGACGACGATGTCGTCCTGGCCGGAGTAGCGCGACAGCACGGCCTGGAAGGCGCCGAGCAGGGCCATGAAGAGGGTGACGCCCTCCTTCTGGCAGAAGGCCTGGAGCTGGCGCGAGAGCGCGGTGGGGAGCTGGAAGTGGAAGGCGGCGCCGCGGAACGACGGCGTCGCCGGACGGGCGAAGTCCGTGGGCAGCTCCAGGGCCTGGGGCGCTCCGGCGAGGTGCTGCTTCCAGTACGTGAGCTGCGAGTCCAGCGCCTCGTCCTTCAGCCAGCCGCGCTGCCAGACCGCGTAGTCCGCGTACTGGAGCCGAGGCTCGGGAAGCGGCGACGGCTGGCCGGCGGAGAAGGCCCGGTAGAGCGCATCCATCTCGCCCACGAGCACGTTCATGGACCAGGCGTCGGAGACGATGTGGTGCATCGTCAGCAGCAGCGCGTGCCGCGTGTCCGCGAGCTTCAGCAGCGTGGCCCGCAGCAGCGGACCGGTGGTCAGGTTGAAGGGACGCGCGACCTCCTCGGTGAGCAGTCGGCGGGCCTCGCCCTCGGAGTTCTCGATGCCCGTGAGGTCCACGAGGGCGAGCGGGAAATCCACCGGCGGGTGGAGGACCTGGACGGGCGTGCCACCCTCGTCACGGAACGTGGTCCGGAGCGATTCGTGGCGGCGGAGCAGCTCCGTGAAGGCGTGCGTCAGGGCCGGGGCGTTCAGCGCACCCTCGAGCCACAGCGCGAGCGGGAGGTTGTAGGTGGACAGGCCCGGCTGGAACTGATCCAGGAACCACAGGCGCTGCTGGGCGAAGGACAGCGGCGGTGCGGAGTCGCGGGAGGCAGGCCGCAGCGGAGGCAGTGCGAGCCCGTCAGCGGTGCGAGGCGCGGCCTGGATGTGCGCGGCCAGCGCGGCGACAGTGGGAGCTTCGAAGAGGGCACGCAGGGGCACGTCCACACCGAAGACGGAGCGGATGCGAGACACGGCCTGGGTGGCCAGCAGGGAGTGGCCGCCCAGGGCGAAGAAGTCGTCCAGCGCTCCCACCCGGGGGACGCCCAGCACGGAGGCGTACAGCTCGGCGAGCTGCTGCTCCAGTGGAGTGCGAGGCTCGACGTAGGAGGGGCCGGAGGAGAGCAGCGCCTGCGTGGGGGCGGGCAGCGCCTTGCGGTCCACCTTGCCATTGGGCGTGAGGGGGAAGGCGTCCAGCGAGACGAAGAGCGAGGGCACCAGGTGCTCGGGCAGCTGGTGACGGGCCCAGTCGCGCAGGGCGCTCGCGTCGAGGGTGCGGCCGGACTGGGGCACCAGCCACGCCACCAGCCGTCCGTCGCCGTTGCTGTCACGGTGCACGCCGGCCACGGCCTGGAGGACCTCGGGGTGGCTGGAGAGTGCGGCTTCGACTTCTCCCAGCTCGATGCGGAAGCCACGCACCTTCACCTGGAAGTCGGCGCGGCCGAGGAAGTCCAGGGTGCCGTCATGCCGCCAGCGCGCCAGGTCTCCGGTGCGGTACATGCGGCCGCCGGGCGTGGAGGAGAACGGGTCCGGAATGAAGCGCTCGGCGGTGAGGTCCGGTCGGCGCAGGTAGCCACGCACGACGCCCTCGCCGGAGATGAACAGCTCTCCAGGCACACCGACGGGCACCGGCTGGCCACGTCCATCCAGCACGTACAGGCGGGTGTTGGCGATGGGAGTGCCGAGGGAGACGGTAGCCGTCGCGTCGGAGTCCTTCACCCGGTGGGTGGAGGACCAGACGGTGGTCTCCGTCGGGCCGTACATGTTGGTGAGGGCCGTGTGAGGAAGGACGGCGCGAAGCGAGCGGGCCAGGGCACCGGGCAGGGCTTCGCCGCCGACGAGCAGGTGACGCAGCGAAGCCAGCGCGGAGACGGACTCGGGAGCCAGCACCAGGGTGCGTGCGAAGGAGGGCGTGCACTGGAGGTGCGTGACGGCGTGGCGGCGCAGCACCTCTGGCAGCGAAGGCGCCTTCCCGCCACGCGAGGCGGCCTGCTCGTCATGCAGGACGACGTGCAAGCCGCGGCTCAGCGTCCACAGCAGCTCCAGGACATGGATGTCGAAGGAGATGGAGGTGACGGCCAGCCACGTGCCGGCGGAGGCGGCCTCCAGCAGCCCATCCATGGAGGCGAGGAAGTTGGCGGCGGTGCGGTGGGGCACCATGACGCCCTTGGGCAGGCCGGTGCTGCCCGAGGTGTAGATGACGTACGCCAGGTGCTCCGACTGAGAGGCCCCCGGCGCCACCGTGGCCTCGGCATCCCCGGTGGAGTCCTCGAAGCGCAGCACCGACAGGCCCTCGCCAGGCACGGTGCCAAGGAGTGCCTGGTGCGTCAGCAGGACGGAGGCACCGGAGTCGCGGAGCATGTACGCGAGTCGGTCGGCGGGGTAGCTCGGGTCCAGTGGGAGGTAGGCGCCGCCCGCGTGGAGGATGGCGAGGAGTCCAGCCACCATGTCGCAGGAGCGCACGGCGCACAGGCCCACGGGCATGTCGGGGCGAACGCCCAGCGCCTGGAGGCGGCGGGACAGGTTTCGGACACGCTGGAGGAGCTGTCGATAGGTGAGCTGCTCCTCACCGGAGGACAGGGCGAGTGCGTCCGGAGTGCGAGCCGCCTGCGCTTCGAACTGGAGGTGCAGCGGCGTGGCCTCGAAGGCCCGGGCGGTGTCATTCCACCCGACGAGCAATTGCTCGCGCTCATCGGTCTCCAGCAGCGGAATGGCGGACAGAGGCAGGAGCGGTTGTGCCAGCGCGCCTTCGAGCAGCGTGGACAGGTGCGCGGAGAGCCGCTCGGCGGTGCGAGGCAGGAAGAGGCGGGTGTTGTAGTGGAGCGTACCCGCGAAGCCCTCGGGCGACTCGCCTACCGCCAGCTCGAGGTCGAACCGGGAAAGGGTGCCCTGCGTCTCGACGGGAGAGATGCGAAGCTCGGTGTCCTCCAGGGACGGGAGCGGCTCGCTCTGGAGCGAGAAGTAGGCCTGGAAGAGCGGGGACCGGTCCATCGCACGTGCCGGCGCGAGCGACTCGACGAGCTTCTCGAAGGGGATGTCCTGGTGTGACTGGGCCCCCAGCGTGGTCTCACGCACCCGGGCCGCCAGCTGCGTCAGCGACGGCTGGTCATCCAGCCGCGAGCGCAGGGCGAGCATGTTGACGAAGAAGCCGATGATGCCGTCCATCTCGGCGAAGCGACGGCCGGCGATGGGCGAGCCCACGACGACATCGTCCTGGCCGGAGTAGCGCGACAGCAGGGCCTGGAAGGCGCCCAGCAGGGCCATGAAGGGAGTCACGCCCTCCTTCAGGCAGAACGCGCGCAGGGACTCGGACAGCGAGCGGGAGAAGTGCAGGGGCACGGATGAGCCGTGGAAGGTCTGCACCGGGGGCCGAGCGAAGTCGGTAGGCAGCTCCAGGGACTGGGGTGCTCCGCGGAGATGCTCGCGCCACCAGGAGAGCTGTGCCTCCAGTGCCTCGTCCTTCAGCCAGCCTCGCTGCCACAGGGCCACGTCCGCGTACTGAAGCGGCAGCTCCGGCAGGGGTGAGGGGCGTCCCGTCGAGAAGGCCCGGTAGAGCGCATCCATCTCACGCACGAGCACGCCCATGGACCAACCGTCGGAGACGATGTGGTGCATGGTCAGCAGCAGCACGTGCTGGGTCCCCGTGAGCTTCAGGAGCGTGGCGCGGAGCAGCGGGCCGGTGGACAGGTTGAAGGGGCGAGACAGCTCTTCGGTGGCCCGGCGCGTGACCTCGGCCTCACGGTCCTCGCGACCGGTCAGGTCGACGAGGGGAAGGACGAACGGCGCCGGAGGCTGGATGACCTGGACGGGCGTGCCGCCTTCGTCGCGGAAGACGGTGCGCAGGGGCTCGTGGCGACGCACCAGCTCCGTGAACGCGTGCTCCAGGGAGCCGGCGTCGAGCGGGCCCTCCAGGCGCAGCGCGGAGGGCATGTTGTAGTGCGCCGTTCCGGGCTGGAGCTGGTCGAGGAACCACAGGCGCTGCTGCGCGAAGGAGAGCGGCAGCGGCTCTCCGGTGCGCGGCACGGCCACGGGAGGAGGAGGCGCCGTGCCCGGGCCGGACTTCATGGCGGCGTCGACTTCGCGAGCCAGGCCCTGAAGCGAGCCGGCTCCGAACAGGCTGCGCAGGGGCAGCTCCACGCCGAAAGCCGTGCGCACCCGAGCCACCAGCTGCGTGGCGAGTAGCGAGTGACCGCCCAGCTCGAAGAAGTTGTCGCGGAGGTCGACGCGCTCGACGTGCAACAGCTCCGACCACATGGCGGCGAGCTTCTGCTCCACCGGGTTGCGAGGGGCCTCGTACTCACGGGTCTGGGACGCCCGTGTCGTGTCCGGAGAGGGCAGGGCGGCGCGGTCCACCTTGCCGTTGGGCGTCAGCGGCAGCGCGTCCAGCACGGAGATGACCGCGGGCACCATGTGCTCGGGCAGCGAGTCCTTGAGGAAGGCCCGCAGCACGGAGGACTCCGGCGCTTCACCGTCCTGGGCGACGACGTAGGCCACCAGCCGCTTGTCGCCCGGCGCGTCCTCGCGCAGCGCGACCACGGCACCAGCCACCGAGGGGTGACGCAGCAGCGCCGCTTCGACTTCACCCAGCTCGATGCGGAAGCCGCGCAGCTTCACCTGCTCGTCGATGCGGCCCAGGTATTCCACCTCTCCATGGCCCAGCCAACGCACCTTGTCGCCCGTGCGGTAGAGGCGAGCGCCTGGCGTGGAGGAGAAGGGATGCGGGACGAAGCGCTCCGCCGTCAGCTCCGGCCTGCCGTGGTAGCCACGCGCCAGGCCGGGGCTCGCGACGAAGAGCTCGCCGGGCACGCCGACGGGCACTGGCTGCAGGGCCGAGTCGAGCACGTACACCTGCACGTTGTCCCAGGGACGGCCGATGGTCAGCCGCTCCGGGTTGACGGGCCCGGTCGTGATTGTGGCGCAGACGGTGGTCTCGGTGGGGCCGTAGGCATTGAGCAGCGTGCGGCCCTCGCCCCAGCGCCGGGCCAGCTCGGCGGGCAGTGCCTCGCCGGCGGAGATGATGGTGCGCAGGTGCGGCAGGCCCTCGGGCTTGAGGTGCGTGAGCACCGAAGGCGTCAGGGTGACGGCCGTGATGCGCTGCTCGTCCAGCAACGTCCGCAGCGGCTCATCGGGCAGCAGCCGGTCCTTGGGTGCGAGGACGAGGCAGGCACCGGCCAGCAGGGAGGAGAAGACCTCGCAGACGGCGGCGTCGAAGCTGGAGGCGGCGTACTGGAGGACGCGGCTGGCGGGGTGGAAGCCGTGGGCCTTCACCGCGGCGAGGGCGGTGTTGGCCAGGCCCCGGTGGGCCAGCAGCGTGCCCTTGGGCTGTCCGGTGCTGCCGGACGTGTAGATGCTGTAGGCGAGGCTGTCCTCGGTGACCTGGGGGACGGGATTGTCCTCGGACAGGCGCTCGATGGAGTCCCAGTCCGAGTCCAGCCGGACGACCAGCCGGCCATGGGCGTCGAGCGAGTCGGCGATGGAGTCCTGCGTCAGCAGCAGCGGCGCTCCACAATCCTCCAGCATGTAGGCCAGGCGCTCGGCGGGGTAGCTCGGGTCGAGCGGGACGAAGGCGCCGCCGGCCTTGAGGATGCCGAGCATGGCGACGACCAGCTCAAGGGAGCGCTCGACGCAGAGGGCGACGCGCACCTCGGGGCCGACGTAGCGCTGGCGCAGGAAGTGAGCGAGCTGGTTGGCGCGGCCATTGAGCTCGGAGAAGGACAGGGACGTGTCCTCGAAGCAGAGCGCCGGTGCGTCCGGCGTCAGCTCCGCCTGGGCCTCGAAGAGCTGAACGACGGTGGCCTCGGAGCGGGCCACGGTGGGGCCTGCCCAGTCGACCAGCAACGCCTGCCGCTCCTCGGAAGTGAAGAGGACCAGGGAGTCGAGGCGCGAGTCCGGAGCGGAGACCGCGGAGTCGAGCAGGGAGCGCAGGTGCTCCAGCATGCGAAGCATGGAGGCCGCGTCGAACAGGTCGACGTTGTATTCCAGCGCGCCCTTCAGGACCCCCTCGGCCTCTGTGACCCAGAGGGTGAGGTCGAACTTGGCCACGGCCGTGTCCGAGGGAAGCGTCTTGAAGACGAGTCCCGGCACCGCCAGCTCGTTCACCCCGATGTTGTCCAGCGAGAGCATGACCTGGAACAGCGGTGAGCGGCTGAGGTCACGCTGGGGCTGGAGCGACTCGACGAGCTTCTCGAAGGGCACGTCCTGGTGGGCGTAGGCGTCCAGGGTGGTGCGCTTCACCTGGGCCAGCAGCTGGCGGAAGGAGTCCTGCCCCCGCACCTGCGAGCGCAGCACGAGGTTGTTGAGGAAGACCCCCACCAGCCCCTCCAGCTCGGCGCGACCTCGGCCGGCGATGGGAGAGCCGACGACGATGTCCTGCTGACCGGAGTAGCGGGCCAGCAGCGTCTGGAGCGCGGCCAGCATCGTCATGAAGAGGGTGGACCCCTCTTGCTGGGCCAGCGCGTGAAGCGCGCGAGTCAGCGCCGGGGAGAGCTGGAAGGACTCGCGGGCGCCCCGGAAGGACTGGATGGCCGGGCGAGGCTTGTCGGTGGACAGCTCCAGCGTCTGGGCTCCCTGGAGCTTGTTGCGCCAGTAGGAGAGCTGGGCCTCCAGGGCCTCATCCTTGAGCCAGCCGCGCTGCCACAGGGCGTAGTCGGCGTACTGGAGCGAGGGCTCGCTGAGCGGCGAGGCCTGGCCCGCGCAGCAGGCCTGGTACAGCGCGCTCATCTCGCGCACCAGCACGCTCATGGACCAGCCGTCGGAGACGATGTGGTGCATCGTCATCATCAGCACATGCTGGGTGTCGGTGAGCCGCAGCAGGCAGGTGCGCAGCAGCGGGCCGGTGGCGAGGTTGAAGGGCCGGCGGGCCTCCTCGTGCACCAGACGCAGCACCTCTGCCTCGCGGTCCTCCGGCGTCAGGGTCCCGAGTTCCACCACCGGCAGGGGAAGCACCCCGGCCTCATGGATGAGCTGGACCGCGCCCTGCGAGTCCTCGGCGAAGGTGGTGCGCAGCGACTCGTGGCGGCGCACCAGCTCCGAGAAGGCTCGCTCCAGGGAGCCTACGTCGAGTGAACCCTCCAGCTGTAGTGCGAGCGGGACGTTGTAGCTCGGGCTGCCCGGCTCCAGCCGATCGAGGAACCACAGGCGCTGCTGCGCGAAGGACAACGGCAGTCTGCCGGTGCGGTCGGCGGGGTGGACCCGTGGGACCGGGCTGACCTGTTGCTGCTGGGTGAGGGACTCCAGGCGCGGCGCGAGCTGCGCGATGGAGGGGGCGTCGAAGAGATCTCGCAGCGGGACTTCCACGCCGAAGGTGGCTTCCAGTCGGGCAACGACCTGCGTGGCCAGAAGTGAGTGACCGCCCAGCTCGAAGAAGTCGTCGTGGACGCCGACGCGCTCGACATGCAGCAGCTCCGCCCACATGGCCGCGAGCTGTCCCTCCAGTGGGTTGCGAGGGGCCGCGTACTCACGGGCCTGCGAGGCCAGTGCCGTGTCGGGAGAGGGCAGGGCGGCGCGGTCCACCTTGCCGTTGGGCGTCAGCGGCAGTGCGTCCACCACGGAGATGACCGCGGGCACCATGTGCTCGGGCAGGCGCTGCTTGAGGGCCGTACGGAGGACGGCGGCGTCCAGCGTGTCGCCATCCTCGGCCACGACGTAGGCGACCAGGCGCTTGTCGCCGGGAGCGTCCTCGCGCACCACTGCGACGGCCTCGCGCACGGAGGGCTGCTGCGCCAGGAGGGACTCCACTTCACCCAGCTCGATGCGGAAGCCGCGCAGCTTCACCTGCTGGTCGATGCGGCCCAGGTACTCCAGCGTGCCGTCAGCCAGCCACCGCACCTTGTCTCCGGTGCGGTACAGGCGCGCGCCAGGAGTGGTGGAGAAGGGGTTGGAGACGAAGCGTTCCGCACTCAGTCCAGGCTGGCCGAGGTAGCCGCGAGCCAGGCCCACGCTGTCCACGCACAGCTCGCCCGGCACGCCCACCGGCACCGGCCGCAGTGAAGCGTCCAGCACGTAGACGCGCACGTTGGCCCAGGGCCGGCCAATGGTCAGGCGCTGTCCCGGAGTGAGCGGTCCCGCGAGGGTCGCGCACACGGTGACTTCAGTGGGGCCGTAGGCGTTGAGTAGCCGCACGCGGTTGCCCCAGCGCTCCACCAGCTCCGGCGTGCAGGACTCACCGGCGGAGATGAGCGTCTGAAGCGCGGGGAAGTCCTCGGGCTCCATCTGCGCCAGCACGGAGGGCGTCAGGGTGACAGCGGTGATGGCCTCGTCGCGCAGCAGGGTGCGCAGGGGCGCGCCGGGCATGAGGCGCTCGCGAGGCGCGAGCACCAGGGTGGCGCCCGCTAGCAGGGCACCGAAGATTTCAGCCACCGAGGCGTCGAAGCCAAAGGCGGCGTACTGGAGCACGCGGCTGTCGGGCGTGAAGCCATGCTCGCATGCGGCCGTCAGTGCCGTGTTGCACAGGCCGCGATGCTGCAACAGCGTGCCCTTGGGCCGCCCCGTGCTGCCCGAGGTGTAGATGATGTACGCGAGGTTGTCCGCGCCAGCTCCGCTCTCGAAGGCGACTTCAGGCTGAGCGGCGATGAGGGCGGCGTCCGCATCGAGCAGGACGAGCTGCTCGCTGCCAGCGGGCAGCTCGTCGGCGATGGCCTCGGTGGTGACGAGGACAGGAGCGGCGCAGTCACGCAGCATGTACGTGAGGCGCTCCACCGGGTAGCTGGCATCCATGGGCACCCAGGCGCCGCCGGCCTTGAGGATGCCGAGGATGCCGACGACGGTGTCCAGGGAGCGCTCCACGCAGAGCGCCACGGGCACCTCGGGACGGATGCCGAGGGTGCGCAGGTGGTGCGCCAGTCGGTTGGCGCGCGAGTCGAGCTGCGAATAGGTGATCGACTGGCCCTCGAAGCGTACGGCGACGGCGTCCGGGCTCAGCGCGGCCTGGGCCTCGAAGAGATGATGGGCGCAGGCGTCGCGCGGGAAGGTGCGCTCGGTGGCGTTCCACTCCACCAGCACCTGCTCCTGCTCCGCCTCGGCCATGAGGGGCAGCGCGGAGAGTCGCGCTTCCGGCCGGGCCGCCGCCGCCCGCAGCACCGTGCCCAGGTGCTGCAACATGCGGTCAATCGTCGCCGCCTCGAAGAGGTCGGTGCGGTACTCGCAGCCACACTCCAGGCCCTGCGCCGTCTCCATGATGGAGAGCGTGAGGTCCAGGCGCGACGTGCCGGTCTCCACATCCTCGGTGCGCAGGGTGAGCCCCGGCACTTCCAACGCGGAGGCGGGCTGGTTCTGGAGGACCAGCTTCACCTGGAAGAGGGGGTTGTGACCCCGGCTGCGCTCGGGATTGACGGCCTTGACCAGCTCCTCGAAGGGCAGGTCCTGGTGGGCGTAGGCGCCCAGGGTGGTCTGACGGACCCGGCCCAGCAGCTCACGGAAGGTGGGGTCACCGTCCAACCGCGCGCGCAGGGCGAGCTGGTTGATGAAGTAGCCGATGAGGCCTTCGGTTTCACCGTGGTGCCGGTTGGCGATGTCGGTGCCGACGACGAAGTCGTTCTGACCGGAGTAGCGGGCGAGGACGACCTCGAAGCCCGCCAGCAGGGTCATGAAGAGGGTGGTGCCTTCGCGGCGGCAGAGCGTGTGGAGGGACTCGGCCAGCTCCCGGGGCAGCAGCCGCCCCACCCGCGAGCCCTTGAATCCCTGAACGGCGGGACGCGGGAAGTCGGTGGGCAGCTCCAGCACGGGCGCCGCACCGGCGAGGTGCTCGCGCCACCAGGACACCTGCGCATCCAGCGCGGCGTCCCTCAACCAGCCACGCTGCCAGTCCGCATAATCCGTGTACTGGAGGCGCAGCTCCGCCAGGGGCGAGGGCTGGCCCGCGCGGAACGCCTGGTACAGCGCGCTCATCTCGCGCACGAGCACACCCATGGACCAGCCGTCAGAGACGATGTGGTGCATGGTCAGCAGCAGCACGTGCTGGGTCTCGGAGAGCTTCAGCAGGCGGGTGCGCAGCAGCGGACCGGTGGCGAGGTTGAAGGGTCGGCGCGCCTCCTCGCGCGTGAGCCGGTGTGCTTCAGCCTCTCTCGCCTCCGGCTCCAGTGCCGTCAGCTCCACCACGGCCAGTGCCAGGGGCTTGGGCTCATGGACGTGCTGGACGGCGCCCTGGGCCTCTTCGGCGAAGGTGGTGCGCAGCGACTCGTGACGGCGCACCAGCTCCGTGAAGGCGCGCTCCAGGGAAGCCACCTCCAGCGTGCCCTCCAGCCGCAGCGCGAGGGGAATGTTGTAGTTCGGGCTGCCTGGCTCCAGCCGGTCGAGGAACCACAGCCGCTGCTGCGCGAACGACAGTGGCACCGCGCCGGTGCGGGGAAGGGGCTTCAGGGCCGGGAGTGGGCTGGCCTCGTCCTGCCGGGTGAGGGCTTCCAGACGCGGCGCGAGGCGCTCGATGGAGGGCGCGTCGAAGAGCTCTCGCAGCGGCACCTTCACGCCCAGGGTGGCCTGGATTCGCGAGACGAGCTGCGTGGCCAGCAGCGAGTGGCCGCCCAGCTCGAAGAAGTCATCGTGGATGCCGACGCGCTCGATATGCAGCACGTCCGCCCAGATGGCGGCGAGCTGCTCCTCCACCGGGCTGCGGGGCGCCACGTACTCATGGGCCTGGGCAGCCAGGGCGCTGTCTGGAGAGGGCAGTGCGGCGCGGTCCACCTTGCCATTGGCCGTCAGCGGCACCGCCTCCAGCACGACGATGGCCGCGGGAACCATGTACTCGGGCAGCCGCTGCTTGAGCGTGGTGCGCAGCGTGGCGGTGTCCAGCGTCTCGCCTTCGGCGGCCACGACGTAGGCCACCAGGCGCTTGTCTCCGGGGGCGTCCTCACGGACGACGGCCACGGCTTCGCGCACGGAGGGGTGCCATGCCAGGGCGGCTTCGACCTCAGCCAGCTCGATGCGGAAGCCGCGCAGCTTCACCTGGGCGTCGGCACGGCCGAGGAAGTCCAGCACGCCATCCTTGCGCCAGCGGGCGAGGTCTCCCGTGCGGTAGAGGCGGGCGCCGGGGACGTCCGTGAAGGCGTCGGGCACGAAGCGCTCGGCGGTCAGGGCCGGCTGCTCCAGGTAGCCGCGCGCCAGTCCGTCGCCACCGATGAAGACCTCACCCGGGACACCCACGGGCAAGGGCTGGCCGGAGGCGTCCAGCACGTACACCCGGGTGTTGCCGATGGGGCCGCCGATGGGCACCGCGCTGCCTGCCTGCGAGGCGTGGGTCAGCCGGAAGCAGGTGGCGAAGACGGTAGTCTCCGTGGGGCCGTAGCCGTTGGTGACGGGCACGCCCACGGTGTCCAGCACGCGGCGGACATGCGGCGCGCTCACGACATCGCCTCCGGTGAGCACCTGCTTCACCGTGCGCAGCGCTTCCAGGTTTCCATCCACCAGCTGGGTGAAGAGTCCGGAGGTGAGCCACAGGGAGGTGACTCCGGTGCGCTGGAGCAGCTCGCCCAGCTCTTCGAGCGAGGTGGCCTGGGGCGGCATCACCACCAGTCGCGAGCCGTGCAGCAGCGCGCCCCAGAGCTCCAGGGTGGAGGCATCGAAGGAGATGGGGGCGTTGAGCAGCCACGTCTCGTCAGGTCCGAAGCGTGCGAAGTCGACACCGAAGACGGTGCGCAGCACGGCACGGTGGGGCGTGCCGACGCCCTTGGGTCGGCCGGTGGAGCCGGAGGTGAAGTCGATGTACGCGAGGCTGTCGGGCAGCGCGGCCAGCGTCGGCGGGGTGGTGGGAAGCGCGGAGAGGGGGGCGTCCTCCAGCACCACGGTGGACAGTCCCTCGGCGGGCAGCTTCGGCAGCAGGGCCCGGGTGGTGATGAGCACGCGGGGGCGCGAGTCCTCCACCATCCCGGCGAGCCGCTCCCGCGGGTAGCCCGGGTCGAGCGGCACGTAGGCGCCACCCGCCTTGAGGATGGCCACCAGCGAGACGACGAGCTCTAGCGAGCGCTCGACGGCGAGGGCGACGCGCGAGTCGGTGGACACGCCCAGGGCGCGCAGATGGTGCGCGAGCTGGTTGGCGCGCGCGTCGAGCTGACGGTAGGTGAGGCGCGGGCCTTCGAGCTGACTGGCGAACTCGACGGCAACCTTGTCGGGATGCCGGGCCACCACCTGCGAGAAGACCTCGGGAAGGGTGGAGGCGCGCGGGTACTCGGCGGCGGTGGCGTTCCAGTCCACGAGCAGTTGCTTGCGCTCGGTCTCCGCCAGCATGGGCACGGAGGCCAGGGGCACGTCGGGCCGGGAGACCACGGCGGCCACCAGCGTCCGGAAGTGCTCCGCCATGCGCTGGGCGGTGTCCGCCTCGAACAGGTCCGTGTTGTAGACCAGCGTTCCGGCGTAGCCGTCTGGCGAGTCCACCAGGCTCAGCTGCAGCTCGAACTTCGCCGTGGAGGCTTGGGGCTCCAGCTCCCGCCGTGCGGACTCCACGCCCTGCTTCGTGGGCGCGAGGTCGGGCGTGTTCTGCAGGACGAAGAACACCTGGAAGAGGGGGCTACGGCCCAGGTCGCGCGTGGGCTGGAGCTCCTCCACCAGCCGCTCGAAGGGCACATCCTGGTGCGCGTACGCGCCCAGTGCCGTCTCCTTCACCTGCCGCAGCAGGCCGCGGAAGGAGAGGGAGTCCTCCACCCGGGCGCGCAGCACCAGGGTGTTGACGAAGAAGCCGATGAGGCCTTCCAGCTCACCGTGCTGGCGCCCCGCGATGGAGGTGCCGACGGGGATGTCTCGCTGGCCGGAGTACCGCGCCAGCAGCAACTGGAAGGCGGCGAGCAGGGCCATGAAGGGCGTGGCGCCTTCCTGCTGGCACAGTGCATTGATCGCGTCGGAGGTCGCGGGCGGCAGGCCGGCGAGCACCTGCGCACCCCCGAAGGTCTGCACGGACGGACGCGGCTTGTCGGTGGGGAGGGCCAGGGGCGTGAGGCCCGCCAGTTGCTGGCGCCACCACCCCAGTTGCTCTTCGAGCACCGCGCCTTGCAGCCAGCCGCGCTGCCAGACGGCGTAATCGGCGTACTGAAGCGGCAGCGGAGGCAGGGGCGAGGGCCTGCCCTGGGAGAAGGCTTCGTAGAGCGCGGTCACCTCGCGCACCAGCACACCCATGGACCAGCCGTCGGAGACGATGTGGTGCATGTTGAGCAGCAGCACGTGCGCGTCCGGGCCCAGCGTCCACAGCGTCGCCCGCACCAGGGGGCCGGTGGCGAGGTTGAAGGGACGCAGGGACTCCGCTTCGACCTGGCGCTGGAGCTGCCGCCGCGCGGACTCCGGCGAGAGGCCGCTCAGGTCCACCCGGTGGAGTGGCAGCTCGGCGCGGGGCGCGATGACCTGGACGGGCTGGCCCTCGTGCTGGACGAAGGTGGTGCGCAGGGCCTCGTGACGCTGCACCAGCGCTTCGAGGCTGCGCCGCAGGGCCTCCGGGTCGACGGGGCCCGCCAGCCACTCGAGGGCTGGCATGTTGTAGGCGGCGTTGCCCTGGCTGAACTGGTCGATGAACCACAGCCGCTGCTGGGCGAACGACAGAGGCAGCGGGCCCGTGCGGGGCACGGGAACGATGGCGGGAGCCTGACGCTGGGGCGCGGACTTGCGGGCGGCCTCGACGCGCGCGGCGAGCTCTCCGATGGTGGGCGCCTCGAAGAGGGCGCGCAGCGGCAGCTCCACGCTGAGCTTGGAGCGCACGCGAGAGATGAGCTGCGTGGCCAGAAGGGAGTGGCCACCGAGCGCGAAGAAGTTGTCGGTGACGCTTGCCTGGGGCAGCCGCAGGACGGAGCAGAACAGCTCCGCGAGGGACACTTCCAGCGGAGTGCGCGGGGCGATGAAAGCAGCCTCGCCACGGAGGCTCTGGGCGTCCGGCGCGGGAAGCTGGCGGCGGGCCAGCTTGCCGCTGGGCGTGAGGGGCAGCGCCTCCAGCGTGACGAACGCGGAGGGCACCATGTACTCGGGCAGCCGCTGCTTCAGGACGGCACGGAGTGCCTCGATGTCCACCGGCGCTGAGGCGCTGGCGTTGGCATCCGCCGAGGGAAGCAGCGTGGGCACGACATAGGCGACGAGGCGCTTGTCGCCGGGCACGTCCTCACGCACGACGGCGGCGGCGTCGCGCACGCCTGGGAAGGCGCGCAGGGCGGCTTCCACTTCACCCAATTCCACGCGGAAGCCGCGCAGCTTCACCTGGCCGTCGAGGCGGCCGAGGAACTCTACCGTGCCGTCGGCCTTCCAGCGCGCCGAGTCTCCGGTGCGGTACAGCCGCGCACCGGGCACGTCGCTGAAGGGGTGCGGGAGGAACTTCTCGGCCGTCAGCTCCGGGCGGCCGGAGTAGCCGTGCGCCAGGTGGGTGCCGCCGATGAACAGCTCGCCGGGCACGCCCACCGGGCAGGGCTGGCCGTGCGCGTCCAGCACGTAGAGCTGCGTGTGCGGTACGGGCGAGCCGATGGAGGGCAGGTGGGGCCAGGAGGCCGGAGCGCCTTGCAGGCGGAGGGCGGAGACGACGTGCGTCTCGGAGGGGCCGTACTGGTTCTCCAGCACGCAGCCGGGCAGCTTCTCGAAGAAGGCGACCAGCGAGGGCGTCACCTGGAGCTGCTCTCCGGCCGTCACCACCTCGCGCAGGGACGTGGGCAGGGTGGCGCCATGGGCAGCGGCGTCAGCCAGGGCCTGGAGGGCAACAAAGGGAAGGAACAGTCGTTCCACGCCGGTGCGCGCCATGAAGCCCAGCAGGGCGGGCATGTCCTGACGCAGGCCGCCGGTGGGCAACACGAGGGTGCCGCCGGCCCACCAGGTGGAGAAGAGTTCCTGGAAGGAGACGTCGAAGCTGAGGGCGGCGAACTGAAGGGTGGTGGCGTCGGGCTTGACGGACTGGCCCAACTGCCACGCCAGCAGATGACTCAGGGCGCGGTGAGGAAGCGCGACACCCTTGGGGCGGCCGGTGCTACCCGAGGTGTAGATGAGGTAGCAGGTGGCCTCGGGAGACACGTCCCGGGAGGGCGCGTGGGTCGGCTGACGGGCAATGGCGTCGGCCTCGGTGTCCACGGACACACGCCGGGCGCGCATCTCCGAGGGCAGTACGGAGGCCAGGTGCGACTGGGTGAGGACCACCGGAGCGCCGGTGTCCTCCAGCATGAAGGCCAGACGCTCGGCGGGATAGGACGGGTCCAGCGGCAAGTAGGCGGCGCCAGCCTTGAGCGTGGCGAGCACGGCGACGGCCATGTCGAGGCTCTTGTCGAGGCAGAGGGCCACGGTGCCACCCACGGGCACGCCCAGCTGCACCAGGTGGTTCGCGAGCCGGTTGGCGCGCGAGTCCAGCTCCGCGTAGGTGAGCGAGAGCGTGCCATCCGTGACGGCCACGGCGTGCGGCGTGCGCGCGGCCTGGGCTTCCACGGGACGGTGCACCGGCACGGGCGAGTGCGGCCCGCGCGCGGTGTCATTGAAGCCCACGAGGAGCTGGTTCCGCTCCTCGACTCCGAGCAGCGGCAGGCTCCAGAGGGGCTGGCCCGCCTCGGCCACGGCCGACTTCAGCAGCCGCACCAGGTGCGCGGACATGCGCTGCACCGTCGCCTCATCGAAGAGGTCGGTGTTGTACTCGAACACACCGGACAGCTCGCCGCCGAAGTCCGCGAGCATCAGGGACAGGTCGAACTTGGCGGTGCGGTTGTCCACTTCCAGCGGTCGCAGCGTCAGGTCGCCAGTGCCCGTCTCCCCGGCGGCCTGCTGCCTCGGAGCGTTCTGCAGGGCCAGCAGCACCTGGAACAGGGGCGAGCGGCTCAAGTCTCGTTCGGGACGCAGCTCGTCGACCAGCTTCTCGAAGGGCACATCCTGGTGGGCCTGGGCTCCGAGCGTCGTCTCGCGCACCTGGGCCAGCAACTCGCGGAACGTCATGCGAGGGCTCAGCCGGGCACGGAGCGCCAGGGTGTTGGCGAAGAAGCCGACAAGGTCTTCCAGCTCGGCACGCTGACGGTTCGCGATGGGCGAGCCCACCACGAGGTCGTCCTGGCCCGAGTAGCGGGAGAGCAGCACGCTGAAGGCGGACAGCATCGCCATGAACGGGGTGACACCCTCGCGCTGGCACAGGGCGAGCAGTGCCGACGACAGGTCCGCGCCCAGGGGCACCGGTACGGTGGCGCCGTGGTCCGTCTGCACGGGCGGGCGAGGCCGGTCCGTGGGCAGCTCCAGCGTCTGCGGCGCGCTTGCGAGCTGCTGCTTCCACCACGCCACCTGCCTGTCCAGCGCCGCGCCTTGCAGCCAGCCGCGCTGCCAGACGGCGTAGTCCGCGTACTGGATCGCCAGCGGGGCCAGCGGAGACGCAAGCCCGCGCGAGAACGCCGCGTAGAGCGCGCCCACCTCGTGCGCGAGGATGCCGTTCGACCAGCCGTCCGACACGATGTGGTGGACGGTGACGAGCAGGACATGGCGCCGCTCGGACAGGCCCAGCAGGGTGGCGCGCAGCAGCGGCGCGCGGGTCAGGTCGAAGGGCTGCCGCGCTTCAGCGATGGCGCGCCGCCTCGTCTCGGACTCGTGCTCGGACTCGGGCACGTGGCTCAGGTCCACCACTGTCAGCGGCAGCGAAGCCTCCGCGTGCAGGTGCTGGACAGGCTCTCCCTCCTCCTGGGCGTGGAAGGAGGTGCGCAGCGCCTCGTGACGGCGGACGAGCTCCTGGAGGCTCAGCTCCAGGGCCTTCACGTCCAGTGGCCCGTCCAGCTCCAGCGCGGAGGGGATGTTGTAGAAGGCGCTGCCTGCCTGGAGCCGGTCCAGGAACCACAGGCGCTGCTGCGCGAAGGACAGCGGCAGCGGCCCCGTGCGTGGCACCGGCACCAGTGGGGGCAGCTGAGCGCTTCCAGGATTCCGTTGCGCGGCCTCGACGCGCGGGGCGAGCCCGGCGACGGTGGAGGCCTCGAAGAGGGCGCGCAGCGGCAGCTCCACCCCGAACGCCTTGCGCACGCGCGAGACCACCTGCGTGGCCAGCAGCGAGTGGCCGCCAAGAGCGAAGAAGTCGGCCTCGACGCTCACGCGCTCCAGGTGCAGCACCTCGGACCAGATGGAGGCGAGCTGCTGCTCCATGGGCGTACGCGGTGCGACGTACTCCGTGGCTTCCGCCAGGTCCGGAGCGGGCAGGGCCCTCCGGTCCACCTTGCCGTTGGCGGTGAGGGGCAGGGTGTCCAGGCGCACCAGGGCGGACGGCACCATGTAGTCGGGCAGCCGCTGCTGGAGGAAGGAGCGCAGGGCGGCCATTTCCAGGGACTCGGATGCCGCGACATAGCCGACCAGGCGCTTGTCGCCGGGCCTGTCCTCGTGGACGAGGACGACGGACTCCCGCACCTCGGGGTGGCGGTTCAGGACCGCCTGCACCTCGCCCGGCTCGATGCGGAAGCCGCGCAGCTTCACCTGCGAGTCCACTCGGCCGAGGAAGTCGAGGGTGCCGTCACCGAGCCAGCGCACCAGGTCGCCGGTGCGGTAGAGGCGGGCTCCCGGCTCGGGGCTGAAGGCGTCGGGGATGAAGCGCTCGGCGGTGAGGGCGGGCTGGCCGACATAGCCGCGGGCCAGGCCGTCGCCGCCGATGAACAGCTCTCCGGGGACACCCACGGGCACGGGCTGGCCGTGCGCGTCCAGGATGTGCAGCCGCGTGCTTCCAATGGGCCGGCCGATGGGCACGGCGGCGTCAGTCCGGGCAGGGGCCGTCATGCGGAAGCAGGCGGCGAAGACGGTGCTCTCGGTGGGGCCGTAGCCGTTGGTGACGGGGATGTGCAGCGCTTCCAGCACGCGGCGCACATGCGGCGCCGACAGGACATCGCCTCCGGCGAGCAGCTGCTTCACGGGGCGCAGCGCTTCCAGGTTCCCATCCACCAGCTGGCTGAAGAGGCCGGCGGTGAGCCAGAGCGTCGTCACCCGGGCGTCGCGGAGCACCTGACCCAGCTCCTCCAGGGAGGGAGGCTGGGGCGGCATGACCACGAGGCGACCGCCGTGCAGCAGCGCGCCCCAGACTTCGAGCGTGGAAGCGTCGAAGGAGATGGGGGCGAGCTGGAGCAGCGTCTCGTCCGGCCCGAAGTGGGCGAAGTCGACGCCGAGGAGGGTGCGCAGGACGTTGCGGTGCGTGGTGCCGACGCCCTTGGGCCTGCCAGTGGAGCCCGAGGTGAAGTCGACGTAGGCCAGCGAGTCGGGGAGGGCGGAAGCCGGTGGCGGGTGCGAGGGCTCTGAGGTGAGCGGAGCCTCATCCAATACGACGGCGGCGAGGCCGTCTGCAGGCAGGCGGGAGAGGAAGGCGCGCGTGGTGACGAGGGCCTGGGGGCGGGTGTCCTCCACCATGCCGGCGAGGCGCTCGCGCGGGTAGGTCGGGTCGAGGGGCACGTAGGCCGCGCCGGCCTTGAGAATGGCGACCAGGGAGACAATCAGCTCCAGGGAGCGCTCGACGGCGAGCGCGACGCGGCCGTCGGTACCCACGCCCAGACGGCGCAGGTGCCAGGCGAGCTGGCTGGAGCGCTCATCGAGCTGGCGGTAGGTGAGACGCGAGGCGCCGAACTCGACGGCGACGTGGTCGGGGAAGCGGGCCACCACCTGGGCGAAGACGCCGGGCAGCGTGGCCTCGCGCGGGTAGTCGGAGGCGGTGGTGCTCCACTCCACCAGCACCTGCCGGCGCTCGGCATCGTCCATCAGCGGCAGCGAGGAGAGGCGCTGGCGCGGGCTGGCCGCGATGGCACCCAGCAGCGCGCGCAGGTGCTCGGCGAGGCGGGCCACGGTGGAGGCCTCGAACAGGCCGGTGTTGTACTCCAGCCTGCCGGACAGCCCCTGGGCGGTGGCGGTCATCCCCAGCAGCAGCTCGAACTTGGCGGTGCTGTTCGAGGCCTCCACCGTGGATAGCTCCAGACCGGGCAGGTGCAGCTTCGAGTCCGGCAGGTTCTGCAGCGCGAACATGACCTGGAAGAGCGGCGGGCGGCTCAGGTCACGCGCGGGTTGGAGGACCTCCACCAGCTTCTCGAAGGGCACTTCCTGGTGGGCATAGGCGCCCAGCGTCGTCTCGCGCACGCGGTCCAGGAGCGACACGAAGGTGTCCTGGTCGGAGAAGCGGGCTCGCAGGGCGAGGGTGTTGACGAAGAAGCCGATGAGGCCCTCGGTCTCCGCGCGATTGCGACCGGCGATGGGCGAGCCGACGACGAGGTCGTCCTGTCCCGAGTACCGGTGCAGCAGCGTCTGGAAGCCCGCCAGCAGCACCATGAAGAGGGTGGCGTGGTGCTCGCGTGCGAGCGCTTCGAGCTGCTCGGACAGCGCGGGCGAGAGGGTGAAGGAGTGCGCCGCGCCGTGGAAGGTCTGGACGGCGGGACGCGGCCTGTCGGTGGGCAGCTCCAGGGCATGCGGTGCCCCGGCGAGCTGCTGCTTCCAATAGCCAAGCCAGGCTTCGAGCACCTCTCCGCGCAGCCAGTCTCGCTGCCAGACCGCGTAGTCGGCGTACTGGATGGGCAGGGGTGCAAGCGCGGGCTCCTGGCCCGACACGAGCGCCGAGTACACCGCGGCAATCTCGCGGATGAGCACGCCCATGGACCAGCCGTCGGAGACGATGTGGTGCATCGTCAGCAGCAGCACATGCGCGTCGGGCGTCAGCCGCAGGAGGTTGGCGCGCAGCAGCGGTCCGGACTCCAGGTGGAACGGCCGCAGCGCCTCCTGTTCGGCCCGGCGGCGGGCTGCCTCCTCGCGCTCCGCTTCGGGCAGGGCGCTCAGGTCCTCGAGGGCGAGCAGGAAGCCGGACGCCGGATGGATGACCTGCACCGGCTGCCCCTCTTGCGAGGCGAAAGTCGTGCGCAGGGATTCGTGCCGGGACAGGAGCGCGGAGAAGGCCTGCTGGAGCGCGTCCACACGCAGCGAGCCTTCGATGCGCAGGGCGGTGGGGGTGTTGTAGGCCGCGCTGCCGGGCTCGAGCTGGTCGATGAACCACAGGCGCTGCTGGGCGAAGGACAGCGGCAGCGAGCTGTCGCGGGGAGTGGGCTTCAGGGCCGGGAGCGAGTGGACCTGGCTCTGCCGGGTGAGGGACTCCAGGCGCGGTGCTAGGCGCTCGATAGTGGGGGCATCGAAGAGCTCGCGCAGCGGCAGCTCGACGCCGAAGGCGGCCTGGAGGCGCGCCACCAGTTGCGTGGCCATGAGCGAGTGGCCGCCCAGCTCGAAGAAGTCGTCGTGGATACCGACGCGCTCGACGTGCAGTAGCCCGGCCCACATGGCGGCGAGCTGCTCCTCCAACTGGTTGCGAGGGGCCACGTACTCGCGGCCCTGGGCGGCCAGCGCGCTGTCCGGAGAGGGCAGTGCGGCGCGGTCTACCTTGCCGTTGGGAGTCAGCGGCAGCGTGTCCAGCAGGACGATGCTGGAGGGAACCATGTGCTCGGGTAGCCGCTGCTTGAGCGTGGTGCGCAGCATGACGGCGTCCAGAGAGTCGCCTTCGTCCGGCACGACGTAGGCCACCAGGCGCTTGTCGCCAGGGGCGTCCTCACGGACGACGACCACGGCCTCGCGCACGGAGGGCTGCTGCGCGAGGACGGACTCCACCTCGCCCAGCTCCACGCGGAAGCCGCGCACCTTCACCTGGAAGTCGAGCCGGCTCAGGTACTCCAGCGTGCCGTCGGCCAACCAGCGGACGCGGTCGCCGGTGCGGTACAGCCGGGCTCCGGGCAGCGGAGAGAAGGGATTGGGGACGAACCGCTCGGCGGTGAGCTCGGGCTGATGGCGATAGCCACGGGCCAGGCCCACGCTGTCCACGCACAGCTCACCGGGCACGCCCACCGGCACCGGACGCAGCGAGGCATCCAGCACGTAGACGCGCACGTTGGTCCAGGGCCGGCCGATGCTCACCCGCTGCCCGGGCTTCATGGGCTCGGACAGCGTGGCGCACACGGTGACTTCGGTGGGGCCGTAGGCGTTGAGCAGCCGCACCCGATTGCCCCAGCGCTCCACCAGCTCCGGCGTGCAGGACTCACCGGCGGAGATGAGCGTCTGAAGGGACGGGAAGTCCTCGGGCTCCATCTGTGCGAGCACGGAGGGCGTCAGGGTGACGGCGGTGATGGCCTCCTCGCGCAGCAGGGTGCGCAGGGGCGCGCCGGGCATGAGGCGCTCGCGAGGCGCGAGCACCAGGGTGGCGCCCGCCAGCAGGGCTCCGAAGACCTCGGCCACCGAGGCATCGAAGCCGAAGGCGGCGTACTGGAGCACGCGGCTGTCGTTCCCGAAGCCGTGAGTGCGCGCGGCCGTCAGTGCCGTGTTGCACAGGCCGCGGTGCTGCAACAGCGTGCCCTTGGGCCGCCCGGTGCTGCCCGACGTGTAGATGATGTACGCGAGGCTCTGCGCGCTGACGTCGGCGTCCGGCGCGGAGTCGGGCTGGGAGGAGAGCAGCACCGCGTCCGCATCCAGCAGCACGAGCTGCTCACCGCCAGACGGCAGGGTGTCGGCGATGGCCTCGGTGGTGACGAGGACGGGAGCAGCGCAGTCGCGCAGCATGTACGTCAGCCGCTCGACGGGATAGCTGGCGTCCATGGGCACCCAGGCGCCGCCGGCCTTGAGGATGCCGAGGATGCCGACGACGGTGTCCAGGGAGCGCTCCAGGCAGAGCGCCACGGGCACCTCGGGGCGGATGCCGAGGGTGCGCAGGTGGTGCGCCAGTTGGTTGGCGCGAGAGTCGAGCTGCGAATAGGTGAGCGACTGGCCCTCGAAGCGCACGGCGACGGCGTCCGGGCTCAGCGCGGCCTGGGCCTCGAAGAGCTGATGGGCGCAGGCGTCGCGGGGGAAGTCGCGCTCGGTGGCGTTCCACTCCACCATCAGCTGGCGCTGCTCGTCCTTGGAGAGCAGTTCCAGTGTGGACAGGCGCGCCTCGGGCCGAACGGCGGCGGCCTGAAGCACGGCGCCCAGGTGCTGCAACATGCGGTCAATCGTCGCCGCCTCGAAGAGGTCGGTGCGGTACTCGCACGCGCACTCCAGACCCCGCGCCGTCTCCATGATGGAGAGGGTGAGGTCCAGGCGCGACGTGCCGGTCTCCACGCCCTCGCTGCGCAGGGTGAGGCCGGGCACCTCCAGCTCGGTGGCGGGCTGGTTCTGGAGGACCAGCTTCACCTGGAAGAGCGGGTTGTGCCCGCGGCTGCGCTCAGGATTGACGGCCTTGACCAGCTCTTCGAAGGGCAGGTCCTGGTGGGCGTAGGCACCGAGCGTGGTCTGTCGGACGCGGTCCAGCAGCTCGCGGAAGGTGGGGTCACCGTCCAGCCGCGCGCGCAGGGCGAGCTGGTTGATGAAGTAGCCGATGAGCCCTTCGGTCTCCGCCTGGTGCCGATTGGCGATGTCGGTGCCGACGACGAAGTCGTTCTGACCGGAGTAGCGGGCGAGGACGACCTCGAAGCCCGCCAGCAAGGTCATGAAGAGGGTGGTGCCCTCGCGGCGGCAGAGGGCCTGGAGGGCTTCCGTCAGCTCTCGTGGCAGCACACGCGAGAGGAGGGCGCCCTGGAAGCCCTGGACGGCGGGACGGGGGAAGTCGGTGGGCAGCTCCAGCACCGGCGGGGCACCGGCGAGGTGTTCGCGCCACCAGGACAGCTGCGCTTCCAGTGCGTCGTCCTTCAGCCAGCCTCGCTGCCAGGCCGCGTAGTCCGCGTACTGGAGACGCAGCTCCGCCAGGGGCGAGGGCTGGCCCGAGCAGTGCGCCTGGTACAGCGCGCTCATCTCACGCACCAGCACGCCCATGGACCAGCCGTCGGAGACGATGTGGTGCATCGTCATCAACAGCACGTGCTGAGTGTCAGTGAGCTTCAGCAGGCAGGTGCGCAGCAGCGGGCCGGTGACGAGGTTGAAGGGCCGACGGGCCTCCTCGCGCATCAGCCGGCGTGCTTCCGCCTCGCGGGCTTCCGGCGCCAGGGTTGCCAGGTCCACCACGGGCAGGGAGAGGTCGCCAGGCGGGTGCACGCGCTGGACGGCGCCCTGGCCCTCTTCGGCGAAGGTGGTGCGCAACGACTCGTGGCGGCGCACCAGCTCCGTGAAGGCGCGCTCCAGGGATGAGACCTCCAGCGTGCCCTCCAGGCGGAGGACGACGGGGATGTTGTAGTTCGGGCTGCCCGGCTCCAGCCGGTCCAGGAACCACAGCCGCTGCTGGGCGAAGGAGAGCGGCACCGCGCCCGTGCGCTGGCCGGGAACCAGCGGCGGCGCGAGCGTGACTCCGCCCGAGGCACGCACCAGCGAGTCCACGTGCGCGGCAAGGCCGGCCACCGTGGGCGCTTCGAACAGCGCGCGCAGGGGCAGCTCCACACTGAAGGCCTTGCGCAGCCGGGAGACCAGCTGCGTGGCCATCAGCGAGTGGCCGCCCAGCTCGAAGAAGCCGTCGTGCGCGCCCACGCGCTCCACACCCAGCACCTGGGTGAAGGACTGCGCCAGCAGCGTCTCGGTGGGACCGCGCGGAGCCACGTACGCCTTGCGCTCCAGGCTGGCGGCATCCGGAGCCGGCAGCGCCTTGCGGTCCAGCTTGCCGTTGGGTGAGAGCGGCAGGGACTTCAGCGCCACGAAGACCGACGGCACCATGTAGTCCGGCAGGCGCTTCGCCAGCGCTTCCCGCAGCGAGGTGGTGTCCACCGCGCCGCCCTCGCGCGGCACCACGTACGCCACCAGCCGCTGGTGGCCCGGCGCGTCCACCCGGGCCAGCACCACCGCGTGACGCACGGAGGGCTGCGCCGCCAGCGCGGCCTCGATTTCACCCAGCTCGATGCGCAGGCCGCGCACCTTCACCTGGAAGTCGAGCCGGCCCTGGTAGTCGAGGGTGCCATCCGGCAGCCAGCGCGCCAGGTCCCCCGTGCGGTACATGCGCGCGCCAGCCGTCGCGGAGAACGGGTCCGGCACGAAGCGCTCGGCCGTCAGCTCCGGCCGCTGGAGGTAGCCCCGGCCCACCTGCACGCCAGCGATGTACAGCTCGCCGGAGACTCCCACGGGCACCGGGGACCGCGTCCCATCCAGCACGTAGAGCTGCGTGTTGGCCACGGGGCGGCCGATGGGCACGGAGGCGCGCTCATCGCCCGCGCGGCAGGCCCAGTAGGTGACGTCTACGGCCGCCTCGGTGGGGCCGTAGAGGTTGTGCAGGCCCGAGCCCGGCAGTCGCTCCAGGCACTGCCGCGCCAGCTCCGCGGGCAGCGCCTCACCGCTGCAGATGATGCGGCGCACGGAGGCGCACGCCTGCTCCAGCCCGGGCTCCTGGAGGAACGCCTGGAGCATGGAGGGCACGAAGTGCAGGGTGCTCACGCGCTGAGCGGCGATGAGTCCGGCGAGGTAGGCGGGGTCCTGATGCCCACCGGGCCGGGCCAGGACGAGGCGCGCGCCCGTCATCAGCGGCCAGAAGAACTCCCAGACGGAGACGTCGAAGCTGAAGGGCGTCTTCTGCAGCACCGTGTCGGCTGCCGTCAGCCCGTACTCCTGTTGCATCCACAGCAGGCGGTTGACGATGCCCGAGTGGGCATTCATCGCCCCCTTGGGACGGCCGGTGCTGCCCGAGGTGAAGATGACGTAGGCGAGGGCGTCGGGGCCAGCCAGCGGCACGGGGCGCGTGACGGGCTGGCGGGCCACCGTCTCCCCGTCGCGGTCCAGGCACACGACATGGGTGGAGTGCGAGGGCAGCACTTCGAGCAGCCGCTCCTGAGTGAGCAGCACGGGCGCGGAGGCGTCCTCCAGCATCCACGCGAGTCGCTCGCGCGGGTACGCCGGGTCCAACGGCACGTAGGCTCCGCCGGCCTTCAGCACGCCCAGCAGCGCCACCACCAGCTCCAGCGAGCGCTCCAGGCAGACGCCGACGCGGGACTCGGGCCCCACGCCCAGCGAGCGCAGGTGGTGAGCCAGTTGGTTGGCCCGCGCGTCGAGCTGCGCGTAGGTGAGCGCCGAGTCCTCGAAGCGCACGGCTTCGGCCTCGGGCGTGCGCTCCACCTGCGCCTCGATGAGCGAGTGCAGGCTCACGTCACGCGGGTACGCCTCGTCGGGTCCGCGGAAGTCCACCAGGAGCTGGCGCGGCTCCTCGCTCGTCAGCAGCGGCAGCGCGGACACGCGCCTGTCCGGGTTGGCCGCGATGGCGCCCAGCAGCGTGTAGAAGTGCCCGCGCAGCCGCTGAATCGTGGCGGTGTCGAAGAGGTCCGTGTTGTATTCGAGCCAGCCGAAAATCTCGTCCGGCCGGTCCTCACGCAGCTCCAGCAGCAGGTCGAACTTGGCGGAGCCCGGGTCCACCAAGAGGTAGGTGGACTGCAACCCCGGCATGGACAGGTCCTGGCGCGGGGTGTTCTGGAAGCTGAACATCACCTGGAACAGCGGGTGACGGCTCAAGTCTCGCGGCGGCTGCAGCTCCTCCACCAGCTTCTCGAACGGCAGCTCCTGGTGCGCGTACGCCGCCATGCACACGTCGCGTGTGCGGCGCAGCAGCTCGCGGAACGTCGGGTTGCCCTCCAGGTCCCCGCGCAGCACCAGTGTGTTGACGAAGAAGCCGATGAGGGACTCGAGCTCGGGCACGTTGCGGCCCGCGATGGGCGAGCCCACCGTGATGTCCGTCTGCCGCGAGTGCCGGTGCAGCAGCGTCTGGAAGGTGCCCAGCAGCGTCATGAAGAGGGTGGCGCCCTCCTGCTGGCTGACTTCCTTCAACGCACGCGTCAGCGCCACTGGCAGCGTGACGAACTGACGCGAGCCCCGGTACGTCTGCTCCGGCGGGCGGGGCCTGTCGGTGGGTAGCTCCAGCGGCGCGGGGAGCGTGCGCAGGTGCTGCTTCCAGAAGTCCAGCTCCGTGCGCAGCCGCTCGCCCTGCATGCGCTCGCGCTGCCACACCGCGAAGTCCGAGTACTGGATGGACAGCTCGGGCAGCTCCGCCGGCTGGCCCGCGACTTCCGCCGCGTACAGCGCCATCAGCTCGCGCACGAAGACGCCCAGCGACCAGCGGTCCGTCACCAGGTGGTGCATGGTGACGAGGGCCACGTGGTTGTCCGGCCCCAGCCGCAGCACCTTGCCGCGCAGCAGCGGCCCGCGCGCCAGGTCGAAGGTGCGCCGCGACTCCTCGCTGGTGAGGCGCTCCACCTCGGCGTCCTGTGCCTCCTTCGGCAGGTGCGAGACGTCCTCGACGGGGATGTGCAGGCGCAAGTCCGGCAGCACCACCTGCACGGGCATGCCGTCGTCGCGGGCGGCGAAGACGGTGCGCAGCGACTCGTGGCGCGCCACCACGCCGTTCACACACCGCTCCAGCAGGGCGATGTCCAGCACGCCGGTGAACTGCACGGTGATGTGGACGTTGTAGGCGAAGGCGCGGCCGCCCTCGAGCTGGTCCACCACCCACAGCCGCTGCTGCGGGAAGGATGCCGGCGCCGGCCCCGTGCCATCGCGGCGCGGAATGGTGCGAGAGCGCGACTGGGAGGAGGCCGCCTGGAGCTGGCCCTTCTTCTCCTTCAGGAGCAGCTCGTACAGCGCTCGCTGCTTCGGGGTGAGCTTGTCTAGATTCCGGGTGGTGCCGCTCATGGCTCGAAACTCCGAAGGCCTCGGTGCCTGAGGGGATCAGGCCCGGCGGGGAAAAAGGGAGGCAGGGGGTGCCTAGCTTGAACGTCGTACCAACTCGGGCGCGCGTTCTCCGGTACAGCGGAACGACGCTCGCGAGGTGGGCAAGCAGGTGACCGTGGGCTCAAGGAGCCTCGGTGTGCTGGAGCGCCGGACTGGAGCGCGCCGTCCCGCACGGAGCCGCGCGGCTCCGAGGCGACAGGGCGTGGCCGACCGCTCCTGACACACTCGCGGCAGACTGGCTGGCTCCATGCGTGACCTCGCGAGCGACCGACTCAGCCCGCCACTGGTCAGGGATTGCGTGTTTCACCCTGATTGCATGGGCGCCGTGGATTGCTGCTCCCACGGCTCGTCAACGCCTCATCCAGATGGCTAGCGCAGGTTTGCTAACACATCTATTTGCCAGCTGTCCACGAAGGGCGGAAATGTCCCCGCTTGCAGGAATCTCGTGTCATTCCCTCATGATACGAGACTGTTTCACTCAGCTCGCGCGACGCCGCCGCTCGCGCTTGCGGCCCGGCTCGGGAGGCGTCGGCTTGGGCAGGTCCCGCAGCTCATCCGGCATGGGGAGCGAGAGGGAAGGCCGCGTCGCGGGGGCGGGAGTGCCGTCCACGGGCGCGCCGTCCGCGGGCTGCTCCGGAGGCAGTGCCGGCAGGCGGATGACGAAGGTGGTTCCCTCGCTCATCTTGCTCAGCACGGAGATGCTGCCGCCGTGGTTCTTCACGATGCGCTGGCAGATGGCGAGGCCCAGGCCCGTGCCCTTCTGCTTCGTCGTGTAGAAGGGAACGAAGATGTGCTGCTGCTGGTCGGAGGGGATTCCCGGGCCGGTGTCGGACACCAGCACCTCCACGAGCTCGCCTCCGGCGTTGCGAATCTCGCCGAAGCGCTCCGGCTTGTCCGTGCGCACGGTGATGCGGCCCTCGCGCGTGCCCAGCGCCTGCACCGCGTTCTGCACCAGGTTGATGAGCACCTGCTTGAGCTGCTCCGCGTCCCCGTCCACCCGGGACAGGAGCAGGTCCAGCTCCACCGCCAGGGAGATGTTCGAGGGCACGTCGTTCTGGATGAGGCGCATGGTGCGCGTCACCACCTCGTTGAGGTCCGTGGGCCCGAAGCTCTGCTTCATCGGGCGCGCGTAGTCGAGGAACGCCGTCACCACGCCGTTGAGCCGGTTGACCTCCTCGACGATGACGTCCAGGAACTCGCCGTCCTCGCCCGGCAGTTGCTTCGGGTCCAGGCACTGCGCCGCGCCCTTGATGGCCCCCAGCGGGTTGCGGATTTCATGCGCCAGGCCCGCCGCCATCTCACCCAGCGCGGCCAGGCGATCCCTCTCGCGGATCTTCTCGTACAGCTTCGAGTTCTCCAGCACCGTCGCCAGCCGCTCCGCCACTTCCAGGATGAGGGCGATTTCGTCGGACGCGTAC
This sequence comes from Pyxidicoccus trucidator, assembly GCF_010894435.1. Classification (NCBI taxonomy): domain Bacteria; kingdom Pseudomonadati; phylum Myxococcota; class Myxococcia; order Myxococcales; family Myxococcaceae; genus Pyxidicoccus; species Pyxidicoccus trucidator. Next base: position 32,084 of record NZ_JAAIXZ010000031.1, read on the forward strand.
GCCTCCGGCACCCGCTCGTCCCACAGGTTGAGGAAGCCGATGACCCGGTCATTGCCCATCAGCGGCACGGTGATGCCGGCCTTCACCTGCACCAGCGCCGACCGCGTGTCGTTCAGGCGCTTCAGCTCGTCGCGGTAGCGCTTTCCCTCCACCGCCTGAAGCCGCATGGTGGCGATGCGCCGCTCCACGTTCTCCCGCAGCACCGCCTTCTGCCCGCTGGCCGCCGCGAACAGCAGGCCGCGCGCCACCGCGGTGTCCAGGAAGGCCACCGGCAGCGGACCCCGCGAGTCCAGCAGCCGGTACCCGGGCCGGTCCTCCGCCAGCAGGTACACCGACGCGTGCGTGACGCGGCCCGTCTCGTGGAGCGTGTCCAGCACCAGCCGCGCCAGCTCCGAAATCTCGATGACGTTCACCATGCGCGCCCGCAGCGTGCCCAGCGAGTCCAGCAGGGCGAAGCGCTCGCGGAAGAAGATGCGCACCACCATCTCCTCCACCTTGGTGCGCAGCGGATCCAACAGGATGAGGATGACGAACGCGGCCACCACGGTGTTGAAGACGAACAGCCCCGTGTCCTCGTCCACCCACGCGGTGAGCACGGTGAAGACGGACGCGAGGATGACGGCCAGCACCGTCTGCGAGGCAATCTTCCCCAGCAGCTCGTGCAGGTCCATCAGCCGCAGCCGCAGCAGCGTCTGTGCGAGGAAGTAGAGATAGAGGGTGGAGAAGACCGACCCGAGCGTCGGGAACGGAATCCCGTAGCGACTCACGAAGTCGAGCGCGGAGAAGAGAATCGCCGCCCCGGCGCCGATGGCGAGGTACGCCAGCCGGAGCTGCTCGATGCGGGACTCGGTGGTCCGAACCCGGTGGACCAGCAACGAACCGGAGGTGAGGAGGGCGCCCCCCACCCAGATGCCCATGGCCACCCGGGCCCACCCCTTGTCGGCCAGGGGGGTGACGGCCACGGTGAGGCCCAGCACGGCGGAGAGGAGGGCGAGCCGCCGGCCGACCAGATGTGTTCCCTTGCTGACGCCCAGGAACTCCAGGAAGAAGGCCACTGCTGCGCCTGGCACCAGGGAGGCCAGCAGGACGGTGGTTCCCAGGGAGATGCGGGACGCCCAGGGGTAGTCCACGGCCGGGAAGATGCTGTGGAAGAAGAGGGAGAGGTAATACCCGGCGACTGTCAGGGCGAAGACGGAGTAGAGCGTCAGGACCCGCGGCCGGCCGGGCCGCAGCAACATGGACACGCCGAGCGCGAGCCCGATGATGGATGCCAGCAGAGCGCTCTGGGTTCGGATGTCCATGTGCAGGCGGACAGTCTAACCTGTGTCCACGTCCGGAAATTTTCCATGCACTCCCGGTTGTCCTGGGTCGAGCCCGCGCGCATCTCCCAGGGTCAGCCCCCGCGTATGAAGCCCTACCTTCCCAAGCTCGCCCTCGTCGCCTCCGCGCTGCTGCTCTCCGCGCAGGCTCCCGCTCCCCAGGCCCCCGCGCCCGAGTCGCCCGTGTCGGAGGCCTCCGAGGCCCCCGCCCAGCGCCCGGAAAGCGCGCCCTCGGAAGCCCAGCTGTCTCCCCCTCCCGACTCGGAGAAGGCCCCGCTGCCGCCAGGGTACGTGGAGGTGCTCAACCCCGCGTTCCCCAACGCCGCGCCCCCGACGCCGGTGGTGCACCGCGGCCGCCGCTATGGCCTGGAGGACCTGTCCCCGTACTTCGCGGAGGGCAAGAAGAAGGAGGCCCGCGAGGCCTTCGACCGTGGCCAGTACACCCGCGCCCGCGAGCTGCTGAAGGCCGAGGGTGACAGCGCCCCCGTGCGCTACCTGCGCGCCCTGGCCGCCGTGCGTGCCGGGGACGACGAGGCCGCCGCGAAGGAGTTCGCCGCGCTGGCGCCGGACTACCCCGCGCTGAGAGACAGGTGCCTCACCCACGGCGGCGTGGCGCTGGAAGGACTGCGCCGCTACGACGAGGCGGCGGCGCAGCTGTCCCAGGTGCCCCCGGAGTCGCGGCTGTACGTGGACGCGCGCCTGGCGCTGTCCCGCGTGCTGCGCAAGAAGAAGGACGCCGCCGGTGCCATGGCCGCGCTGGAGCCGCTCACCGGCCGCGCCGCGCCCAGCTGGGGTCGCAACGTGGGCGCCGAGGCGCTGATGGCCATCGCCGACATCGCCGCGGAGAAGAAGGACAAGGCCGCCGAGCGCGCTGCGCTGTGGCGCCTGTGGGCCGCGCATCCGCTGTCTCCGCTGGCGAAGCAGGCGGAGAAGCGCCTCAAGGGGCAGACGCCGCCGACGGACGCGAAGGTGGGGCGGGGTGAGGCGCTGGTGGAGCTGCACCGCAACAAGCAGGGCCTGGCGGTGCTGGAGCCGCTGATCGGACAGCTCCAGCTTCCGGACGCGCTCGCCTGCCGCGCGCACTTCGCCTACGGCAAGGGCCAGCGCAAGGAGCGCCAGCACACGCGCGCCATCCAGGTGCTGACGCCGGTGGCGGAGAAGTGCCAGGACCGGGACTTGCTGGCCCGCGTGCTGTACGTGCTCGGCTCGTCGCGCTCCATCGTCGACCAGTCGCGAGGCACGGAGACGTACGAGCGGCTGGCGCGGGAGTTCCCGGACCACTCCTTCGCGGACGACGGGCTCTTCTACGCGGCGGACCTGTACGTGAAGACGGGGCGTCCCAAGGAGGCCATGGCGCGCCTGGACGAGCTGGCGCGGCTCTACCCGCAGGGGGACTTCCTCGGCGAGGCGCTCTTCAAGGCGTTCTGGATTGCCCGCACCTCCGGCGTGGAGGACTCGGGCCTGTCCTTCCTGGACCGCATCGAAGCGCAGTTCGCCCAGGCGGACGAGAGCTACGACGTGGAGCGCGCGCGGTACTGGCGGGCCCGGACGATGCAGGAGAAGGGCAACATCCAGGGCGCGGCGGAGCTGTTCGAGAAGCTCGCGGTGGACCACCCGGCCACGTACTACGGGCTGATGGCCCGCTCGCAGCTGGCCACGGTGGACCCGGCGCGGCTGGAGCGCGTGTCGCCCGAAATCTTCAAGGTGCCCGAGGCGGCCAGCCCGTGGCCGCTGTTCGCAGGCCCCATGGGCGAGGACCCGCACTTCAAGGCGGGCGTGGAGCTGTACCGCCTGGGCTTCAATGAGGCGGTGGCGTCGGAGATGCTCGCCGTGAATCGCTCCAACCAGCCCGCGGAGGCCATCCGCCTGCTGGTGCTGGTGCTGCACGAGGCCGGCGACGAGCGCTCCGCGCACGCGGTGGCGCGGCTGGCGCTGCGCAAGGACCTGAGCGGGCGCATCACCCCGCAGACGCGGGTGGTGTGGGAGGTGGCCTATCCCAACGCCTTCCGCGAGCTCATCGAGAAGCACACCTCGGATGCGGGCGTGGAGCCGGATCTGCTCCAGGCGCTGATGCGCGAGGAGAGCGCGCTGGACCCCAAGGCCCTGTCCTGGGCGGGCGCGCTGGGGCTCACGCAGTTGATGCCGTCCACCGCGAAGAACGTGGCGCGCGAGCTGAAGCTCAAGCGCTTCTCCGTGGACAGCCTGCTGCAGCCGGACCTCAACATCCGCCTGGGGGCGCACTACCTCGGCGGGCTGCTGAAGAAGTTCAAGGGGCACACGCCGTACGCGGTGGGCAGCTACAACGCCGGCCCCGGCGCGGTGAACCGCTGGCGCTCGGAGAAGCCGGACCTGCCGCTGGATGCGTGGGTGGAGGAGATCCCCATCTCCGAGACGCGCGGCTACATCAAGCGCGTGCTCCGCTCCTTCAATACGTACCAGCTCCTCTATGGCCGGGCGCCCAAGCTGCCCGTGCTCAAGAGCGCCGCGAAGTAGTGAGGCGCCGTACGAGCCGCTGTCCCCGCGCCGGCCCATACTCCCAGTCCTGGGGCAGGGGGCCCGCGGGGTGGTGAAAATCGGACGGAATCAGGTTCCGGAGCCGGGTGTTATGTCCGGGTCCTGACAAAAAAGGGCACCTTGGGTGGTGTATCCCCCTATGCAGCCGGGTGAAAACGTGTCACACGGCGGGGGCCGCACCTGAACCAGGCGTGGCATCCAGCTCAATTCATGAAGCTGGAAGAGAAAGAAGAAGAGAAGAGTAATGGCGACTGGTACCGTGAAGTGGTTCAACGACGCGAAGGGCTTTGGGTTCATCACGCAGGACGGCGGTGGCGAGGATCTGTTCTGCCACCACACTGCGATCCAGACCCAGGGCTTCCGCTCCCTGCAGGAAGGCCAGAAGGTGGAGTTCGATGTGGCCCGTGGCCCCAAGGGGCTCCAGGCGCAGAACGTTCGCCCGATCTGATGCCAAGCTGAACGCGCCAGACGCGTTCTGCACAAAGGCTCAGTCTCCTGAAGGGAGGCTGGGCCTTTTCCTTTTGCGGGCCAGCCCCGTCTCCTGGCGCCTGTCCGCCGGCTCCCCTAGACTCCGGGTGTGGGCGCACCGTCGAACAACGGAGATGGAAAGAACGCGCTCCTGCGCGGGCTCCCCTCCATCGAACAGCTCCTGCGCCGCCCGTCGCTGGAGCCGCTGCTGGCCGGCGCCCCCCGGGCCCGCGCCGTGGCCGCGCTCCGGCTGGCGGTCGACCGCGTGAGGGCCCGGCTGCTCCGGGGCGAGGCGCGCCCCTTCGACGACGCCGACGTCCGCGACGCGCTGGGCACCCTGGCCACGCCCAATCTGCGGCCCGTCCTCAACGCCACCGGCGTGGTGCTGCACACCAACCTGGGCCGCGCGCCGCTGGCCCCGGAGGCGGTGGCCCGCGTGGCGGCCGTGGCTCGCGGCTACTCCAACCTCGAGTACGACCTGGACGAGGGCGAGCGGGGCAGCCGCTACGCGCCCGTCATCGACCTGCTGCGCTCGCTCACCGGCGCGGAGGACGCGCTCGTCGTCAACAATTGCGCGGGCGCGGCGCTGCTGGTGCTGGCGGCGCTCGCGTCCGGCCGCGAGTGCGTCGTGTCCCGGGGCGAACTGGTGGAGATTGGCGGCGGCTTCCGGGTGCCGGACGTCATGCGCCAGTCCGGCGCGAAGCTGGTGGAGGTGGGCACCACCAACCGCACGCGCCTGTCGGACTACGCCTCCGCGGTGGGCCCGGACACGGGGCTGCTGGTGAAGGTGCACCGCTCCAACTTCGCGCTGGTGGGCTTCACCGAAGAGGTGGACGTCGCGGAATTGGCGAAGCTGGGCCGGGAGCGCGGGGTGACGGTGTTCCAGGACCTGGGCTCGGGCGCGCTGGTGCCGCTGGAAGGGGAGGGGCTCACGCAGGAGCCCACGGTGCCCCAGGCGGTGGCCGCGGGGGCGGACGTCATCGCCTTCTCGGGCGACAAGCTGTTGGGTGGGCCGCAGGCGGGAATCGTCGTGGGACGCTCGGCGCTGCTGGCGCGCATCAAGGCGCACCCGCTCACCCGGGCGCTGCGCGTGGACAAGATGACGGTGGCCGCGCTGGAGGCCACCCTGGAGCTGTACCGGGATGGGCAGGCAAGCGCCGTCCCCACGTTCAGGTTGCTTGCCCAGCGGCCGGAGGAGCTGCGCGCCCGCGCGCTGCGGCTCCAGGCCCTGCTGGCGGAGCGAGGCGTGGTCGCCCGGGTGGAGGGAGTGGTGGGACAGGTGGGAGGGGGTGCCATGCCGCTGGCCCGGTTGCCTTCCTTCGCCTGCATCCTCACCCTAGGGAGGCCGGAAACATTCCTGGACTGCCTGCGCAGCGGGGATGTGCCGGTTATTGGCAGGATCACGGATGGCGAGGGGGTCCTCGACGTTCGTTGTCTCGCGGAGGAGGAGCTTTCGGTGGTTGCCGACGCCGTCGCGACCGCCCGCCCAGGGAACCCGCCATGATCAACAGCGCCGTCCTCGTTCTCAACCGGTACTACCAACCGGTTCATGTCACCTCGGTGAAACGGGCGTTCTCGCTGCTGTATCAGGGCGTGGCCAAGGCCATTGACGCTCAGTACCGGCTCTACGAGTTCGACGACTGGGCCGCCTTGAGCGCCACCCAGGACTGCATCACCACCATCAACCGCACCATTCGTGTCCCCCGCGTCCTGGTGCTCAGCGCGTATGACCACCTGCCCCGCGGTCGTGTGCGCTTCTCACGACTCAACATCTACGCGCGCGACAACGACACCTGCCAGTACTGCGGCAAGAACCTGCCTCGCTGTGACTTGAACCTGGACCATGTCATGCCGCGCTCGCAGGGCGGAAAGACGACGTGGGAGAACGTCGTCTGCTCCTGCGTCCCCTGCAACCTGAAGAAGGGCGGGCGCACCCCGGAGCAGGCGGAAATGAGGCTGCTCAAGAAGCCGGTGCGCCCCCGCTGGACACCCCTGTTCCGGGGCGCCACGCGCAAGGTGACGTACCGGGAGTGGCTGCCCTTCCTGCACCTGGCGGATGTCTCGTACTGGAACGTCGAACTTCTGGATGAGTAGCGGAACCGCCGTCCGCGGCTGACGACTCCCTGACGATTTCCCGTGGCCGTTGCCAGGGTGTGCCGGGTCCAACCCTGCACGCGCGGGGCTTCCGCGCGCATTCATGCCCGGCTTGGACCGCGCCCCCGCCGCGGAGCACCGGTGCGGCAGGGGAGTCTCCACATGAAGGCGAACCGCTGGCTGGTCCTGTTCGGACTGGCCCTGGCTCTGGGTGTTTCCGGGTGTCCCGACGACGAACCACCCGTGCCCCCTCCTGGCAACACGGATGCGGGCTCCGGTGAGGACGCTGGCTCGGATGGGGGCGACGTCCTGCCGGACGGCGGCCCGGGCTCGGAGTGCATCGACGTGGGCGCGGCGTGCAGCCGCGAGACGGGCGCCGCGTGCTGTACGGGCATCTGCTCCGAGGACGGCACGTGTCCGGCCCCCAGCGAGCAGTGCACCCCGGCCGGCGACGCCTGCACCAGCGGCATCGAGTGCTGCACCCAGAGCTGCCTGGGGGGCACCTGCTCCACCCAGCAGTGCCTGGACGTCGGCGGGACCTGTACCCGCGCGGAGGAGTGCTGCACGAAGATCTGCGGCGGTGACGGCAAGTGCGCGGCGCTGCCCGCGGGCACCACGTCCTGCAAGGTGCCGGGCCAGGCGTGTGGCGGGAACGCCGACTGCTGCTCCACCAACTGTCAGGGCGGCATCTGCAAGCCGGCGTACTCGTGCCAGGCCAATGACGACCTCTGCCTGAAGAACGAGGACTGCTGCGGCGGCGTGTGCTCGCAGAACGACACCGGCACGCCGGGCCGCTGCGTGGCGGTGGGCGGCGCGGGTGGCGGCAACTGCGTCCAGGACGGCAACCCGTGCACCGGCGGCAGCACCTGCTGCTCGCGCACCTGTGTGGACCTGGGCTACGGCGCCACGGTGTGCCAGCCGGTGAACGGCTGCCGCCCCACGGGCAACTACTGCGCCGCGGACGGCGTGTGCTGCGGCGGCGAGAAGGTCTCCAACGCGGTGGACTGCCGCGAGAACCGCTGCGACAAGCCCAACGGCTGCAACCCGGTGGGCAACATCTGCGGCTCCGGCATGCTCCCGGACGGCGGCATCATCGACGTGAATGCGCGCGAGGCCTGCTGCGACGGGCAGAAGGCCGTGTGCAAGGTGGACTCGTCCGGCGTGCCGCGCTGCTTCGGTGGCTGCACCAGCGGCCAGTGCCCCGCCGCGTGCCCCACGGGCTACACCGGCGAGGAGGGCTGCTGCATCTCCCAGGGCAGCACCTGCCAGTTCAGCGACCAGTGCTGCAACGGCAACCGCTGCCTGCCGGGCGCGGACGGCGCCTTCTCCTGCCAGCCGGCCCCCACATGTGATCCGGTGGGCACGGTGTGCGACCCGGCCAGCTCGGGCTGCTGCGCGGGGACGGCGTGCCGGGCCGTCGACGAGCTGACGTATGTGTGCCGCCCGACGGGCACCTCGCCCGGGGGTGGCACGGATGGCGGCACCGGTGGGATGGACGCCGGCACTGGCGGTGTGGATGGGGGCCCGATCTGCACGGCCAACGGGCAGACGTGCTCCAGCGGAGCGGGGTGCTGCTCGGGCATCTGCACCGGGGGCACGTGCCAGGCGCCGCAGGCCTGCCAGCCGCAGAGCAGCGCCTGCACCTCGGCGTCCGACTGCTGCGCCGGTCTGGGCTGCCGCATCCCGGGTGGGAGCAGCGTCGGTACGTGCGAGCCAGGGGCTACCTGCTCGGCGGCCGGCCAGGCGTGCTCACCCACCGGCCCGTGCTGCTTCGGGCTGGCCTGTGAGACGTCCATGGGCGGCGCCTGCGACGGCACCCAGCCCTGCACCTGCGCCGTCATCATCCGGTAACCAGCAACTGACGGACGCTTACTGGCGGGGAGTCGACTCGGGCAGTAGGACGGGCTTTGATGGGAGTCCCATTGAAGCCCGTCCCTCTTCCCTCCATGTCCGAACCCTCGCGAGCTCCCCTGGCCGAAGCCCGGCTCATGGGCCCCACGGAACCGGGTCCGGTGGTCACCGGTCCGCCGGGGCTGTCCCGTCGTCCCCGCCCCCGGCGCATCATCGCCGTGGGCGGTGGCAAGGGGGGCATCGGCAAGTCCATGGTGTCCGCCAACCTCGGCGTCGCGCTCGCGCAGGCCGGGCTCAACGTGCTGCTGGTGGACGCGGACCTCGGCGGCGCCAACCTGCACACGTGCCTGGGCGTGGGACAGCCCACGGCGACGCTGTCCGACTTCCTGCGGAAGAACAAGGCGCAGCTCGATGAGGTCATCATCCCCACGGGCGTGCCGCGCCTGTCGCTGATCGCCGGCGCGCAGGACGCGCTGGACGCGGCGAACCTCAAGTACGCGCAGAAGCAGAAGCTGCTGAAGACGCTGATGGGGGCGTCGGCGGACTACCTCATCCTGGACCTGGGCGCGGGCACCAGCTTCAACACCATCGACTTCTTCATCATGGCGGACCACGGCCTGCTGGTGGTGCTGCCCGAGCCCACCTCGGTGGAGAACGCGTACCGCTTCGCGAAGGCGGCCTTCTTCCGGCGGCTCCAGCAGGTGGAGGCGCAGTACGGCATCGAGGACATCGTGGAGAGCGCGCTCACCACCCGCGAGGGCTCGCTGCGCACCCTGCACGACGTGCTCGCCCAGGCGCGGCGCAAGGACCCGGCGGCCGCGGATCGGCTGGAGCGCGAGCTGGCCGCCTTCCGCATCCGGCTGGTGGTGAACCAGGCGCGCACGGACGCGGACCTCAACGTGGGGACCGCCGTGGCCTCCGCGTGGAAGAAGTTCTTCGGAATCGAGATGGATGACCTGGGCGCCATCCGGTACGACGATGAGGCCTGGCGCTCGGTGCGCAAGCGCCGGCCCGTCCTCATCGAACGGCCCGATTCCCCGGCATCCACGGCCATCCAACGCATCGCCACGCGTCTTCTTGCAATCGACAGCACCCCCGACCCGTCTTCGCCATGAAGCCTTTCGAGCAGCAGACCTATTACGAGCTCCTGGAGGTCCCCGTCTCCGCCCCGGTGGATGACATCCGCGCGGCGTACTCGCGGCTGATGGAGCTGTATGCGCCGGACTCCATCGCCGTGTACGCGCTGGTCGACCCGGAGCAGGTGGACGGCCTCCGCGCCCGGATGACCGAGGCGATGGAGATCCTCACCGACTCGGACCTGCGCGCCGAGTACGACAAGGACCTGGGCCTGCCCGCCCAGCGGATGGTGGAAGCCGTCGCGGCCGGGGGGAAGCCCTCGAGCGAGGTCACCCCCGGGACGGGCACGGTGGCCCGTGCCGCCGAGGCGCTTGCGAGCTCCGCGGCCGCCAGCGGGTCGGAGACGGGCAGGGCGTCGGTCAGCACGAGCGAGGCGGCTGTGGCCCCGGGCCCGGCTTCCGCGAGTGCCACGGAGGCTCCCGTGGCCACCGCGCGCGAGGAGTCGAAGCCGGCACCGGCCGTGACGTCGACGACTCCGCCCGAAGAGCCCGCGACGGGCCCGGCGGGGGACTTCCGCGCCACGTTCTTCCGGGGGTTCTCCTTCGCATACGTGTCCAGCTCGTTGCAGGACACGCAGCTGCTGGGCAGCGCTGTCTACGTGCCGTCGTCTCCGTCCAGCGCGGAGCCGCGTCCACTCCCGGCGAACGACGTGGCGACCGCTTCGGGCCCGTCCTCCGCGAGCCCGCGCACGGAGACGGTCTCCGTGGCCCCGGCCGAGTCCATCGCGAGCCCGGCTTCCGGGCCCGAGGTTCCCGCCAGCCCCCCGAGCACGTCCAGCACCGCCGCCGTGAGCACGTCCAGCGTGCCCGCCGCCGTGGGTGTGGCCTCGGAGCCTGCCTCCAGCCCCCCGGGGCCAGCCGCCGCGAGCCTCCCAGCCGAGCCCGCTCCGAGCGCTCCGCCCGTCGCTCCCAGTGCGCCCGCCCCCGCGTCCCGCGCCCAGCCGCCTCCGTTGCCCGTGTCCACCGAGCCGTCCCAGCAGGCGCCGCGTCCGGGGCCCGGGCGTCAGCTCGGGGACGCCCAGGTCCTCTCCCAGGACTCCGCCATTGCCACCGCCGAGGCGGCGCTGGCGCAGGTGGCGGCCCGGGTGCGAGAGCCGCAGGCGCGCCCCCGTACCCCCGACATCCCGGCGGACGCGGAGTTCAACGGCGAGCTGCTCCGCCGGGTGCGCGAGGCCCGGGGACAGTCCCTCCAGCAGGTGGCCGACCGCACCCGCATCACCCGAAGTCACCTGGAAAACGTGGAGGCGGACCGCTACGGCGCCCTCCCTCCCGCGGTGTACCTGCGCGGAATCCTCATGAACCTCGCCCGGGAGCTCGGCCTGGACCCGCTCCGGGTTTCCAGGAGCTATCTGGCCCTGGCTTCTGAGAAGTCGGGGAAGAAGTGACTTCGTCCTGGAGTGCGGACAACCGCTCCAGGGGCGCGATGAAAGTTGACTCGCCCCATGTCGGTGCCTAAGTAGGTAGGACGATGACGGACGAGGAAAAGGTCAAGGCGATGCGGCTCGCCCGTGCGATTGCCTCGGATATCTCGCTCTACAACGAGCAGAAGATCATCAAGGGCATCGAGCAGGACAACCTCTTCGAGGTCCTCAAGGAGGAACTGGAAGAGGGCCGCGAGCTCTACAAGAGCCGCGTCAGCCAGGAGATCTTCACGAAGATGAACTTCTTCGAACGCGCCATCAACGACATCGTCCTGCGCTCGAAGGCGCACGTGAAGTCGAAGATCTGGTAGCCCCTCCCCACGTGGTAGCGCCCGACACGCGAGAGCACCGCGCCCCGCCCGAAGCTCGCGGAGAGCGCGTGGACCAGTACCTCGCCCGGGCCTTCCCGGACCTCACCCGCTCGCGCATTCACGGCCTCATCGAGGCCGGGCACGTGCTCGCCAACGGCCAGCCCGCCAAGCCCGCCAAGCGCCTGCGGGGCGGAGAGCTGCTCGTCCTCCACATCCCCGCGCCCGTGGCCGCCGTCCCGCTGGCGGAGGAGCTGCCCGTCGCCGTGCTGCACGAGGACAAGGACCTCGTGGTGGTGGACAAGGCCGCGGGCATGGTGGTGCATCCCGGCGCGGGGCACGCCACCGGCACGCTGGTCAACGCGCTGCTCCACCGCGTGAAGGACCTGTCCGGCGTGGGCGGCGAGCTGCGCCCCGGCATCGTCCACCGCCTGGACAAGGACACCACCGGCTGTCTCGTGGTGGCGAAGAACGAGCAGGCGCTCGTGGCGCTGCAGAAGGCCTTCAAGACGCGCGCGGTGGAGAAGACGTACCTCGCGCTCGTCCACGGCGTGCCGCCCGCGGAAGGCCGCATCGAGACGCTCTACGGCCGCCACCCCATCCACCGCCAGAAGTTCACCGGCAAGGTGAGGGAGGGCAAGCAGGCCATCACCCTGTTCCGCGTCCTGGAGTCCTTCGATGGCGCCGCGCTGGTGGAGGTGGACCTGCTCACCGGCCGCACGCACCAGATTCGCGTGCACCTGGCCGAGGCCGGCCATCCGCTGCTCTGTGACTCCCTCTACGGCGCCGGCCGCAAGACGGCGAAGGGGCCCGCGGGGGAGGCCCAGGAGCGGCTCGGCCGCCAGGCGCTCCATGCCTGGCGCCTGGCCTTCGCCCACCCGCGCACGGGCAAGGCGCTGAAGCTGGAGGCTCCCATCCCCGAGGACCTCGCCGCCGCGCTGGCGCTGCTGCGAGGCACGCCAGTGGGGAAGGGGCGCCCCACGGCGGCGCCCGACGAGGCGAAGCAGCCCGGGGCGGCCCGGAAGAAGGCCGCCGCGAGGAAGCCGGCGGCGAAGCGGACTACAGGCCGGACACGCTGAGCGACTGCTGGCGCTTCGTCAGCACCTTCACCGGCTGAATCGCCATGACGCGCATGAAGACCTCGAGCAGCTCGGGGTCGAACTTGTTGCGCATCTCCGTCCACATCAGCATCAGCGCCACCTCCGGGCCGTAGGCGTCCCGGTACGGGCGCTTGGACGTGAGCGCGTCGTACGCGTCGCAGATGGCGATGATCTTCGCGTACACCCCGAGGTTCGTCTTCGGGATGATCATCTGGATGTTGCCGCGCGAGTCGCGCACCGCGGTGCCGAAGTCCGTCTTGTGCTCGAACGTCGTCACCACGCGCAGCAGGGTGGAGCGGCTGAAGCCCTTCTCCATCAGGATGTTGCGCACGGAGATGAGCGGCGCCTTCTGCACCGTCACCCGCTCCTCGGGCGTCAGCGCGCCGCGCTTGGTGGACAGCTCCTCCGACAGCGTCGCCATGCCCGCGTCGTGGAAGAGGGCGATGTAGCCCAGATCGCGCAGCTGCGGCTTCGTCAGCCCCAGCTCCGCGCCGAAGACGACGCACATCAGGCACACGTTGACCTGGTGGTACACGAGGTAGTCGTCCTCGCGCCGCATGGTCGTCATGCCCAGGAAGTGGGTGCGCTGCTCGTAGGAGATGTCCACGAAGTCCTGCACCAGCCGCAGCGCCTTGGACGCGTTGATGGGCTTCCCGGCGCGCACCGACTCCAGGTACTTCGACAGGAAGAACACCGCGCGGGCGTAGATGGTCATCGCGTACTTCTTGCGATCGACCTTCAGGTCGCCCGGGTTGTCCATGTCCTTGTTGAGCTTCTCCTTCAGCTTGGAGAACTTGGCGACGCGCATGTTGAGCAGCTTGCGGCCCGCCAGTCCGTCCTCCTCCGCCGAGGTCGACTGCTCCTTGGCGAAGATCCAGATGAAGTTCTTCAGGTCCGGCACCGTCACCGGCTTGGTGAGCGTGAAGCCGCCCACGTCCTTGGAGCGCAGCTCCGCCAGCAGGTAGCGCTGGTTTTCAATGGAGTTGAGGTCCACCTTCACGAGCATGCCGTTGAGGTAGAAGGACTCCTTGACGCCGTTCAGCTCCAGCCGGCCTTCCTTGCCGATGATCTGGTTGATGATGTCCTGGAGCTGGTGCAGCGGCTTCTGGAAGACCGCGTTCTCCGGGTCATACATCTTCACCGAGCGCACCAGCATGTAGAGGCCGGCGACCATGGAGCGCGCGAGCGACTGGAGCTTCTCGTTGTGCTCGCGGCCGTACTCGTTGAGGTTCTCCTCCTGGGCCTGACTGATCTTGAGATTGTCGGCCATGGGTCTATGCCTCCTCCGGGAGCGCCGAGTCCCCGAACAGCGTCTTGCGTGTCTGGTACATCGCCTTGCGGGCGGCGGTGAGCACCTCGAGGGGCTGGCTCTTGTCCTCGACCACCGCCTGCAACATCTTGTACGCCTGGATGGAGCACGCGCCGGCCAGCCCGTGGATGGCCAGGAACTTGTCCTCCATCACCCGCTTCTTGTTGAGCAGCGAGGGCTTCACCGCCAGCATCTGCTGGAACAGCGACAGCGCTCCGGGGGTGCCGGTGGCGCCGATGGCCGTGTAGATGGCCACGCGCTCCTCCGGCACCTTCTTCTCGAAGGTGGCGTCGCGCACCACCCGCATCAGGTCCGCGTAGGCCGCGTCGCGGTCGAACTCCGGCAGGAGCTTCGCCGCCAGCATTCGCACCTGGGAGATGGGGTCCTTCAGCGCGTCGGCCACCATGCGCCGCGCCTCGCCGGTGCGACCGCGGCCGATGATGTTGAGGACCTCCAGCTTCACCACCAGGTTGGGGCTCTTGAGTACCTGGGAGAACATCTTCACCCGCTCCGGGTGGTTGCTCTTCTCCAGGATGTAGACCATGTCGCGCACCGTCTGCGGACGGTCCGACATCAGGCGGACGACGAAGGGGTCCGGCAGCTCGCGCGCGAAGCCCGCCAGCACGTCGCACAGCAGCGCGCGGTTCTCCGGCACTTCGATGGTCTCCAGCACGTTGAGCAGCGGGACGATGGAGTCCCGGCCGAGCGCCTGCATGTAGCGCGTCACGTCCGCCGGGTGCTTCGCGCGCGTCGACTTGAGTGACTCGCCCAGCTGAGACAGGCGCTGCTCCTCGCCCATCTTGTGCAGGAAGCCCTCCAGCATCCGCCCCAGCGCCTCGCCCCCTTCCCGCTGGGCCAGCGCGCGCAGCTTGAGGACGATTTGATTCACCGTGGCGAAGTCGTCCTGGAGGAGGAGCATGTCCAGCAGCTGGACGAAGATTTCCTCCAGCAGCGCGGCGTCCTCCACGCCGCCCTCCACCACCTGGAACACGGCGCTCACCAGCTTGGGGAACAGCCGCGCGCTCTCCTCCTCCATCACCTCGCGCTGCAGCTTCGCCTTCAGCTCGTCCGTCGCGTGCCGGCCGCCCACCACGAGGCCGCGAATCTGCTCCACGCCCTCCAGCTTGGAGTCCAGGTCCTCCGCGGACACGCGCGCGAAGCGCAGGTAGTCATCCGAGTTGGTCTGCAGCCGCGAGTAGAGGTAGCCCACGACCTTGTCCACCTCGACCTGGACCTCCTCCTCGTTGGCGTTCTCCATGGAGAAGCCTTCCACCACCACGTACTCGACGTGCTCCATGCTCGCGCGCCACAGCTGCGCCAGCACGTCGTCCGCGCCGCGCTCCGGCTCGGACAGGGCGATGAGCGTGAAGGTGACCAGCTCCTCCACCAGCAGGCCCGGGCGGAAGATGAGCTGGCGGATGCCGTCCCGGAAGAACTTGTAGGGAAGCGGCGTGTCCTCGGAGAACAGCGACTCTCCATGCAGCATCAGGTTCTGCTGCTCCACCTTCAGCGACAGCGGGCCGTACTTCTCGTTGTAGCTGCTGATGGATTCGACGGCCTTCGCCAGGAACTCCGGGAAGCGCGACTCGTTGTGGCGGTACATGCCAATCTGCTTGATGCCCTTGAGCAGGTGGAAGGCGAACGTCTTCGCCAACTCCACCTTCTCCCGCGCCTCGGGGGTGAGCTCGGCGCTTGCTTCCTGTGCGGCTTTCTGGGGCTGGGCCATGGCGATGCGTCTGCAACTCTCCGCTCGGGCGGTATCCCAAGCCTACCCTGATTTCTTGCCGGCACCCAGCAAGGCACCCGGTGGAAGTTCAAGGACTTGGGGTGACAGCTGCGTAACACCGCCCAGGATGACCGGGATTTCCGGGTGTGTTACGAGCCGCGAGAGGCACCGAGGAGGGCCGTTGGGCATGAAGCGGATGATGGCCTGCGGGGCGATGCTGCTGTCACTGACGGGATGTTTCCGGATGAGCGTGCGCTCCGGCGCGCCGCGCGCGGGCGGCGTGGAGGAGCAGACCGGCGTGAGCCTGGCGTACGGCCTGACGACGACCAACGTGGCGGCGGCGGAGTGCCCGAATGGCCTGTCCCGGGTGGACGTGTACTGGCCCGTCTGGGGCCCCGTCGTGTACTTCTTCACCTTCGGCATCGTCGCGCCGCTGCGCGCCGAGTACGTGTGCGCGGAGGGCCGCGGCGGCGCGGCCCCGTACTCCGAGGAGACGCCCGCCGGGGACGTGCCGCCGTCCCATCCGCCGCTCTGAGCCGCCGGGCGCCGTGAAAAAGGACGAGGCGGCGGGGAGGGCTCCCACGCCGCCTCGAAGTCACTTCATGCGCATGCCACCGGGTGGCGGTGCCTGACGGGCACCGCCGCCGGGGCGGGCGTCAGGCGCCCTTCTGCGGAGGCAGAGCCACCGCGGCGCTCTGCCCCCGGAGGGCGGAGCGCAGCAGGAAGAAGGTGAGGCCGCCGAAGAAGAGCAGGCCCCAGAGGTTGGACCAGAGGGGGTGTGCCAGCTCGCTCTCGCCCACCGTGTTGAGGAAGCCGCCCAGGGCGCCCTGGTGGCCCAGCGCGGCCGGCAGGTTGAGGGCGCGGGTGCCGGCGCCGTCGGTGGCAATCTCCAGGAAGGCGATGAGCACGCCGGCGATGGAGCCACCGGCGATGTAGCCGGAGGACAGCAGGGTGCCCGGGGAGAACTCGGACTCGGCCGCCGAGCCGCCGCGCACGCGGTCCACCAGGTAGCGCACCATGCCGCCCACGAAGAGCGGGGCGCTGCTGCTGATGGGCAGGTACACGCCGACGGCGAAGGGCAGGGCGGACACGCCGCACAGCTCCAGCATCAGCGCGATGAAGACGCCCAGGAGCACCAGGTCCCACGGCAGCCGCTGGGTGAGGATGCCGTCGATGATGAGCGCGAAGAGCTGCGCCTTGGGGGCGGAGTAGCGGGTGAGGGCCTGGCCCTCGTACACGCTGACGCGGCCGCCGATGCCCGGGTCCACCACGTATTGAATCGTGCCGGCCTCGTCGACGAGGTACTTGCCCGCGGGCACCGGCGTGTCCGCGCCGCGCACGAAGCCTTCCTTGTACGTGCGCTGGGGGCCCGCCGTGACGGCGCCCAGGTCCGCCACCTTCACCTGCGCCCCGCTCTGCGGGCTCAGCGTCACGCCGGCCACGTCCTGCGCCGTCACCTCGCGCCAGCTGCGCAGCTCCAGCGCGCCGTCCGGCTGCGTGTTCAGCTCGTAGCCCTGTGCCCAGACGGCCTTGCGCAGCGCCGCCGCGTCCAGGCCGCGCGACGCCAGCGCCTCGCGGGACACCTGCCAGGGGAAGGTGTACTGGGAGCGCGTCTCCTGCGTCATCTCGGAGAGCTGCACGCCCGGGTGCGGCTCGGGGATGGTGACGGTGGCGCCGCGGTTGAGCGTCACCAGCACCAGGCCGATGAACATGGCGCTGGTCAGCACGCCGACGAACAGGGCCACCTGCTGCTTGCGGGGCGTGCCGCCCACGAGGAAGGCCGTCTTGAGGTCCTGCGCGGTGGTGCCGCCGTTGGACGCGGCGATGCCGACGATGGCCGCCGTGGTGAGCGCCATGAAGCGGTCCTCGGAGGACGTCCACCCCAGCAGCAGGTACACGAGGCAGGTGACGAGCAGCGTGGCCACCACCATGCCGGAGATGGGGTTGGACGAGCTGCCAATCTCACCCGTGATTCGCGCGCTCACCGTCACGAAGAAGAAGCCGAAGATGATGATGAGGATGGCGGAGATGAAGTTGACCTCCAGCGGCGGCGCCAGCCAGATGGCCAGCACCAGCAGCAGGCTGCCCACGAGCACCACGGTGATGGGCAGGTCCTGCTCGGTGCGCAGCTGCACCAGCGCGGCGCCCTGGTTGCGCGAGGCCCGGAGCGTCGCCACGCTGCGCTGGAAGGCGCCGATGATGGTGGGCATGGAGCGGATGAGGCTGATGAGGCCGCCCGTGGCCACCGCGCCCGCGCCGATGTAGAGCACGTACGCGTTGCGAATCTGGTCCGGCGACATGTCCCGGATGAGCTGCCCGTTGTGCACCAGCAACGGCGTGTCCAGCCCGCTGCCGAAGAAGGAGATGGCGGGGATGAGGATGAGGTAGCTCAGCACGCCACCGGCGAAGGTGATGGACGCCACGCGCGGGCCGATGATGTAGCCCACGCCCAGCAGCTCCGGGCTCACCTCGGTGGACAGCGTGGCGCTCTTCAGGCCCTTGAGGGGCGTGCTCAGCACCTCGCGGAACAGCTTCATGCCCGAGTAGGCGAACTTGTAGATGCCGCCCACCAGGAAGCCGATGATGACCGTGCGCGCGTTGGTGCCGCCCTGCTCGCCGACGATGAGCACGTCCGCGCTGGCGGTGCCCTCCGGGTAGGGGAGCCTGCCGTGCTCCTGGACGATGAGGCCCTGGCGCAGCGGAATCATCATCAGCACGCCGAGCACGCCGCCCAGCGCCGCCGTGAGGAAGGCGTGGGTGAGGCTGATGTCGTAGCCCAGCAGGAGCAGCGCGGGGAGCGCCGCCGCCACGCCGAACGCGAGGGACTCGCCGGCCGAGCCCGTCGTCTGGACGATGGTGTTCTCCAGGATGTTGGAGCTGCCCAGCGCCCGGAAGAAGGCGATGGAGAGCACCGCCACCGGAATGGACGCGGACACCGTGA
Organism: Pyxidicoccus trucidator; assembly: GCF_010894435.1. Lineage (NCBI taxonomy): Bacteria > Pseudomonadati > Myxococcota > Myxococcia > Myxococcales > Myxococcaceae > Pyxidicoccus > Pyxidicoccus trucidator. The sequence continues at coordinate 50,271 of NZ_JAAIXZ010000031.1, forward strand.
GGCCGACCTTGATGGCCAGGTACACGGAAGACGCCGCGAACACGATGCCCAGGACCGAGCCGAGCAGCAGCCCGCGAAGGGTCATCTCCAGGGGCGACTTGTCCGCGGGGATGTACGGGCGATGGGTGTGGGCGGAGTGCGTCTCCGCGACAGGGACGCGGTCGTCGACGACCGGCGGGTTTCCGTGGGCCAAGCGTGCGGCTCCTTCACGATGGGAACGGCGCCCTTCTAGCAGGGAGCCGAGCCCTCGTGAAACAGCGCGCTCAAATGACAAGCGCCTCCGCCCGGGTGGGGCGGAGGCGCTGGAGAAGGGGCCGGAAGACCGGGCTGCCGACCCGCCGCGTCAGGCGCGGCCTACTGCTGCATGGCGGCGGCGGCCTCGGGGTCCACCTCGGCCATCAGCGCGGCCAGCTCGGACTTGAGCTTGTCCTTGGCGCGAATCTCCAGCTGGCGGGCGCGCTCGCGGGAGAAGCCGAAGTGCTCACCCAGCTCCTTGAGCGTCATCGGCCGCTCGTTCATGACCCGCTGCTCGATGATGAAGCGCTCGCGAGGATCCAACCGCATCAGCGCGGTGCGGACGCGGGCGTTGATGAGGCCCGCCTCCTCCTTGTCCGCGAACTCGTCGTCCTGCGGCGCGGCGGCGCTCACCACGAAGTCCACGTGGCTGTTGCCGCCGTCCTCGCCCATGGGCGCGTCCAGGGACAGGTCACGCCCGCCCATGCGCTGCTCCATCTCACGCACCTCGCCGGGCTTCACGTGCAGGCGGCGGGCGATGTCATCCACGTTGACGATGGCGTCGCCGCTGCCGAACTTCTCCAGCTCGCGGCGCGTGCGGGCCAGGCTGAAGAACAGCTTGCGCTGCGCCTGCGTGGTCCCGAGCTTCACCAGGCTCCAGCTCTTGAGGATGTAGTTCTGGATGTACGCGCGAATCCACCACACCGCGTAGGAGATGAGGCGGATGCCCTTGTCCGGGTCGAACTTCTGCACGGCCTTCATCAGGCCGATGTTCCCCTCCTGGATGAGGTCGGACATCTTGATGCCGTAGGAGCGGTACTCGTACGCCACCTTCACGACGAAGCGCAGGTTGGACGTCACCAGGCGGTGGCCCGCGGCCAGGTCCCCCTTGATGAAGCGCCGCGCCAGCTCCTGCTCCTCCTCCACCGTGAGGAGGGAGTAGTGGTTGATCTCCGAGAGGTACATCGCGAGAGAGCCGGAGTTGGACGACTGCTCGGTGGAAGCCTGCATGGATGGTGTCTCCCGACGGGGGCCTCACTCTGGGGAGGCCTGGAAAAAAGTGTTCGGACCGCCTGACAACTTGACGAGAAGGGCCTTGAGCAACGGCGGTGCCAACTGGCTGTTTTCCGTCTTCCCCAATGTCTGCGGGGGGTTGGCGATGCCTGACCGCGTGTACAAGGCGGGAAAGCTGTAACCGTTACATCTCCCCTGGTGGGAGCCCTCGAAAACCGAGCGGTAGGAAGTTCAGAGCAATCCGCAAGAGGCCTCCCGCGTGTGGCCCGGCCCTGTCTGCCCGGGCGACGGAAAAGGCGTAACGACGCTGCCTGCCAATGACAGGCGCGTTTTGAAAAACGCGACGGGACGCCCGGGGAGGGAGCAGGAGGCCGAGGGGCCTCGGTACTCAGGAGGCGCGGCGTGCGCGCGGCGTGCGGCTCTCGTCGGCGGCGCGACGGGCCTCGTCGGCGACGGCGCGCTTGAGTGTCGCGAGGAGCACGGCCGCCTCGCCCTGCCGCAGGGGGCGGCCGCCGAAGCGGGCCTCCAGATAGCGGCGGGTGATGGGGCTCAGGGCAGGGGAGAGCGGATGGCCCTCGCGCGTGAGCCGCGCATCCAGGTCCTCCAGCGTCTCGCCCTCGGGGCGCTCGAGGCGTGCGGAGGCGAGCTGGGCCTCCACGGCGTCCACGAAGCGCGTGGCCTCATGCGGGCGCTCGCGGTCGAGGAAGCGGGCGAGCACTCGCCAGGCCGCATAGGCCACCATGCCGGCGACCAGCGCGGCGGCCCAGGCGCGCAGCGGGGGCAGGCGGCTCGGCTTCTCCTCTCCGGTCCGGGAGCGCGGCGGGCGGACGAGTGCCCGCGCCACGTCCATCTGGTCCCGGAAGGAGTAGTCGACGACGGCGCTGCGCCAGCCCGCCTCCATCGCCTCGTAGAGGGCAAGCAACCGCTGGAGGACGACGGAGGACTGGCTGGCGCGGTGGGAGGGCGGAGTCGCATCCACGGTGACGAAGCCGCGCCCCGGCACCAGTACGTGCGTCCAGGCATGCGCGTCGCCCGCGCGGACGATGTAGCCACCCGCCACGCGCTCGCCGCCGAAGAAGCCGGTGGCCAGCCGCGCGCGGATGCCCTGCGTGCGCAGCATCAGCGTGAGGGCGGTGGCGAAGTGCTCGCAGTGCCCCGCCTTGCGCTCGAAGAGGAAGTCGGCGAGCGGGTCTTCCACGTCCCCGCTCAGCTCCAGCGTGTATGCGTGCTCCCGTTGCAGCCAGTCGGCCAGCTTCCGCGCGGCGGCCAGCGGCTCGCGCTCGCCGTTCAGCACCCGTGCGGCCGTCTGCCCGACGCGGGCATCTATCGCCTCCGGCAGCGTCAGCAGCGCGTCCTGCTCATCGGCAGGGAGGTCCTCGAACTTGTCGCCGCTGCCGCCGGGCGGCAGGCTGTAGGCCTCGTAGGTGTACGAGGTGGCGGGGTCCAGGAAGCGCACCTCGCCGCCGCCCATCTCCTGCAGGGTGATGCGCCGGCTTCCCGTCTGTGTATGGGCCGCCGCGTTGCCCAGCCTTGCGGGCGACTCCAGCGCCACCGCCGTCCGGGCTCCGTAGGCGGGCAGCAGCTCCATGCGCTGGTGGACGAGGCCCTCGGCGCCGGGGCGCAGCGTCACCATGAAGAGCCTTCCGCGAGGCGGGCGGCCCACGCTCGTCCACTCCTGACCATCGAAGATGTCGTAGGTGCGGCCCAGCCAGTACGCGTCCAGGTACTCCTTCCCGGGGTCCGGGGAGAGGGTGGAGCGCAGGACGATGCGGGGGTTGCCCTTGATGGTGCCCGCGCCGCCCAGCCGCACGGTGTCGGAGAAGCCGGTGGTGGCAGCGCCCAGGCCCGGCGAGGTGCGGGGGCCCATCATGTTCCAGTTGAGACGCGGGAAGAGGATGAAGAAGGCCACCGCGCCGGCCACCGCGAAGAGCAGCCCCTTCGCCAGCGGGCGCATCACCTCGCGCACCGGCATGGGCTCGCCCTCCGGCACCGCCGCCTCCACCACGCCCAGCGCCAGCGACAGGCTGGACAGCACGCTGAAGGCCACCAGGAAGAAGCCGTAGACGAGCTCGCCGGACAGGGCCGCGCCGCCCGCCACCATCAGCAGCCCGGACAGGTGCACCTGTCCGTCGGTGGCCGGCTCGGGCGCGGACAGCAGGCGGTGCGCGGAGATGAGCCCCGCGAAGCCGCACGCCGCCACCACGAGGTTGAGCGCGCCGGCCAGGACGTTCATGCCCAGCACCACCGCCGCCACCAGCAGCAGCAGCGCGGTGAGCTTCGCCCTCCTCGCGAACAGCCGCCACCCGGCGAGCGCGCATACCAGCGCCAGCCCGTACAGCGCGAGCGTCCACGCCGGCAACTGCCCGGACACCGCCATGGAGGCGAAGGCGGCGCCGGAGCCCAGGTCCCTCAGCACCAGCCGCAGCCGCGAGCCCTGCCTCATGCCGCCTCCTCTTCGCCTCGGGGCCCCTCGTGGCCCAGCCACGCCAGGGTCCGGAGGACGCGGCGCTCCTGCGCGCTGCCCGCGGCCGGACGCAGACGGCCGTCCGCCGTGTCCAGCCCCACCTCGTGGCCCTCCTCGATGAGGCGGTGGGCCAGCGCGGCCACCTCCTCGCAGCGGCGCTCCAGCGCGTCGCCCTCGAGCCCGGCCGCCACCGCCAGCACCCAGGTGCGCCGCTCCTCGCGCTCGCGCTCCACGCGCAGCAGCTTCCCCAGGGCGGCGCTCTTCTTCCAGTGGATGCGGCGCGCGTCCTCGCCCTGCATCAGCTCGCGCAGGCCGGACACGTCGCCGGTGCCGTCGTTGCGGCGCGGGTTGCCGGCGTCACCCACCGGGCCGCGCTCCGCCTCGCCCGGGTCCTGGCAGGCATAGCCGCGCCGCGGGTACACGAGCAGCGTGCCCTCCAGCGGGAAGACGCGCGTCTTGGCGAACAGGCCCAGCGGCCACGTCGTCGTCACGCGCACGCCCGTCAGCAGCACCGGGCCCCGCTGGGGCGCGGTGAGGTCCGCCCGCACCACGTGGTCCACGCCCGCGCGCAGGTAGCCCACGCCGCCCTCGCCCGTCAGCGGCGAGTCCGCCTCCGCCAGCGTGAGGGCGAAGCCATGGCCCCGCTTCTTCGAGAGGGCCCAGCGGAAGGCGAAGGGCTCCGCCGCGAAGGCCGCGTCGGTGCCCACGCGCCGCACGGACAAGTCGCGGATGCAGCGCTCGGACAGCACGCCCGACACCACCACCATGCTGAGCAGCAGGCCCAGCAGCAGGTAGAGCAGGTTGTTGCCGGTGTTGAGGGCGCCCAGGCCCACGCCGAACGTCACCACCAGGTACGTGCGGCCGATGCGCGTCACCTTGAGGGTGCGCGGTGGCCGGAGCCGGGCGCGGAGCCAGGCCCACCACGGCTTGCGGCGGAGCTTCACCGGGGCGCCGGGACCTTTCGGGCGATCTCCTCCAGAAGATGCGCCGCCTCGTCCCGCGCCGTCACGCCCTGCACGGCGCTGCGCAGCAGCACGCGGTGCGCCCAGCAGGGCACCAGCACCGCGCGCACGTCGCCCGGCGTCACGAAGTCCCGGGCCTCCCACAGCGCCTGCGCCCGCGCCGCGGCGCCCAGCGCCAGCACCGCGCGGGTGGACGCGCCACGCTCGATGTCGCCGTGCTGGCGGGTGGCCGTGGCCAGCCGCACCACGAACTCCGCCACCGCCGCGTCCAGCTTCAGCTCCGCGGCCAGGGCGCGCAGGGAGGCGACCTCCTCGGGGCCGGATACCCCCTCCACCGCGTCCAGGGCCGGGGCGCCGCCGCGCGTGGCCAGCAGGCGCGCCTCCACCTCGGGGGCGGGGTGGCCCAGCGACATGCGCACCATGAAGCGGTCCAGCTGCGAGTCCGGCAGCGGGTAGGTGCCGGAGAAGTCCACCGGGTTCTGCGTGGCCACCACCGTGAAGGGCGGGGGCAGGGGGTACGTCGCGCCGTCCAGCGACACCTGGCCCTGGGCCATGGCCTCCAGCAGCGCGGACTGGGTGCGCGGCGGGGCGCGGTTCAGCTCATCCGCCAGCACCAGCTGACGGAAGAGGGGACCGGGGCGGAACTGGAAGGTGGCGGACTGCGCGTGGAAGACCTGGGCGCCGAGGATGTCGGCGGGCATCAGGTCCGCGGTGAACTGGACGCGCGAGAAGCTCAAGCCACAGGCCCGGGCCAGGGCCTCGGCGAGTGTCGTCTTGCCCACACCTGGCACGTCCTCCAGGAGGAGGTGCCCTCCGGCAACCACGCACGTCACGACGAGCTGGGCCTGGGCCTCCTTGCCCTGGACCGCGCGACCCAGCTGGGTGGCGATCCGTTCCATCGCCGAGCGCGCGGAGGCAGGAGAGGGGACGGGGGACAGGACGCGGGCAGGCTGATTCATCTGCCGCCACTCTAGCCGAGTCCCTCCGGGGCCGGCACACCCGATCGCCGGGCGTCCCGCCGGGGACGCCTGCCTGCCCACCGGGTGGGAGGACTGCTCACGCCGAGAGGATGTCCTCGGGCGTGTAGTACGCGCGACGCTGGGACGGAGCCGCGCCCACGCCGAAGTACCGGAACATCCGCTCATGGTGCGTGGCGAGTCCGCGCAGCTGCACGGGCCGCTCCACCAGGTTCCTCGTCAACACGCCGACCGCGCTGTCCTTGAACTCCCGCAGGTGCGTGAAGTCCAGCACGACCTCGCGACCGCTCAGCCCTTCCAGGGAGGTACGCACTTCCTGCGCCGTCCTGCCGTCCAGGATGCCTTCCAGACGAAGGGTGACACAACCTGCGACTTCCTCACGGTGGATCTGTAGCCCCGCCATCGCTGTGCTCTCCCAAATAGATGCTGTGTGCACGATGTGCCGTTGAGCTGGGCACTGGGGCTGAGAGCACGCCCCGGGCCACCCCGTGGCCCGGTGGTTCCACGCGTCAGACAACCCGTGGAGTGCTCTCAACCGGGCGCACACACTGCACCTGCCGCCCTGGAAGGTCATCCCCCCCTTGGGCAACTTTCACGCGACTGTCAGGCAACAGGCCTACTGCCTGTTGCCTGGTCATCATCCCTTGCGATCAACCGTCGTCTGCTGATCGAGAAGGGTCAGCTGGCGCTCCTGGTGGGCCTTCAGCTTCCGGAACTCCTTCACGACCTTCGTCGGATAGCCGGCCATGAACTTCTTGCGGACCTCGGGCTTGGCGAGGATGCGCCTGGCCAGCCCGGGGCCGGCGTTGTACGCGACGAGCGCCTTCTCCACGGTGCCGAAGCGCTGGATGAGGTCCGCCAGGTACGCGGTGCCCAGCATGACGTTCGTCTCGGAGTCGAAGAGGTTGCTGGAGCGACCCAGCCGGTAGCCGGACTTGTCCGCCAGGTACTTGCCGGTGTCCGGCATCACCTGCATCAGCCCCATGGCCCCCACCCCGGAGACCGCGTAGTTGTTGAAGCTGCTCTCGCACTTGATGACCGCCACCACCAGCAGCGGGTCCACGTTGTTGCGCCGCGCCTCGCGGACGATGGTCACCGCCAGCCGGCGCTGCTGACGCTCCGGCAGGCCGGAGGCCTTCACCAGCTCGGCCACGCCCAGCCGCTCCGCCTCGCCGTAGTCCGCCTCGTCCTCGTACGCCTGCAGCTTCGCCAGGGCCGACTTCAGCTCGGCCTCACGCGCGGACAGCTGTGCGCGCAGCTCCATCACTTCCGGCGCCTCGCCCTGCGGCCCCTCCGGCACCTGCACCGGAAACGCAAAGGCCCCCGAGCCCACCAGCATCGCCGCCGTCGTCATCGCCACCGTCCAGCCCCGCATCCCGCCCTCCCCGGCGCCCACGCTTCCGCGCCCGCTGAACCTGCAACTCCAACCCAACTCCAACGCGATGGCGGCAAAGCAGGCGGCGTGCCATGCCCCTTTTCCTCCCTGCTCTCCTTAAGAGATCTCCACGCAAGGCGCGGAGGATGGCCCCGCGGGTCGGAAAAAATGCCCGGATGGGGCAGTGCGGTTCCCAACGTGAGGCTGTGAAAAGGACTGGGTTGACCCACCCGGTACCCGTTCCTAGCTTTGCCCGCGCCAGGGGTGTGAGGCGTGGAGGTGTGGCGTGTACTGGACGATGGGAATGATCCTGCTGGTGTTGTGGGCGCTGGGGATGACCGCGGGCTCGACGGAGGGCTACTGGGTCCACCTGCTGCTGCTGTTCTCCTTCGTGGCCTTCCTGTTGGCGGTGGTGTCCCACGGCCGCAGGACGGCGACCTCATGAGCGGAGGCGGCTTGGAAGTCACGGGCCTGGAGCTGCCCCGGGACACCGCGGGCTTCACGCGGCGCGAGTGCCCCAACTGCCAGCGCCCCTTCAAGATGCGGCCGGGCCCGTTCGACGCGCGCGCGGTGCTGCACAAGCTGCAGGCGTTCTACTCCTTCGAGAACGCGCACGAGGGTGAGGAGGGCCTGCCGCTGTGGCGCTGCCCCTACTGCGGCCAGCGGGCGGAGGCGGACTCCTTCCTCACCCCGGCGCAGCAGACCCATCTGGAGTCCGTGGCGCGCGCCTGGGCCAACCACGTGCGCTACGAGCAGATGGCCCATGTCTCGCGCACGCTGTCACTCAACCCCCGGCCCACCTTCGTCGCGGTGGCCCCCGAGGCGCTGCCCGGTCCCATGGACCCGGAGGCGGACGAGCTGCTGCGCACCCTGCCCATGCTGTGCTGCGGGGAGGATTTGAAGGTGCTGTGGGACTGGGACCAGCCCCTCTACTGCCCCTACTGCGGCACGCGCCACGGCGGACTGAGCGGCCGCCAGCAGGTGCAGCTGCGCTTCATCCAGGAGTAGGCGGGCGGCCGGCGGTAGACGCCGGCCCGCCATGACGGCAGGCTGGAGGTCATGACGAGGGCCTCCCCCCGGGTGGTGCTCGCGGCCCTGCTGCTGGTCGCGGGCGCGGCCTCCGCGCACGACGCCGACATCCTTTATTCGCAGGTCCGCCGCACCGCACCGGACGCCTCGAAGGGCGGGCTTCCGTCCGGGAGCCAGGCTTCGAGCCAGGCTTCGGAGGTGCGCCAGGTGCTCACGCTGACGGCGGGCACGCTCGGCCTGCTGCTGCCCGCCGACGCGGATGGTGACGGCACGGTGTCCCAGGCCGACCTGGAGTCGCGCCGCGCCGCGCTCGAGGTGGGCGTGTGGGATGCGCTGCCCCTCACCGCCGGCGGTCAGCCCTGCGCGCGCACCTCGCACTCCGCGCTGTTCCGGCAGACGTACGTGGAGCTGTCCGCCACCTTCACCTGCCCTCCGGGGCCGCTGCGGCAGACGTACACGGTGCTGTCGGTGCTACCCGTGGGGTACCGGGTGATTCTCGGCAGCTCGCTCGACGGAGAGGTGCCCGGCGCGGTGTACGCCGACGCCGCGCAGCCGAGCGTGGCCATCCCCGGGCCGGGGGGCGGCTCACCCATCCGCGGCGTGGGCGCGTGGGTGCTGGAGGGCGTGCGCCACATCTTCGAGGGCGTGGACCACCTGACCTTCCTGCTGGCCGTGCTCCTGGTTGGCGGCGGGTGGAAGCGGGTGCTGCTGCTGGTGTCGTCGTTCACCGTCGCGCACTCCATCACCCTCGGGGCCACGGTGCTCGGCTGGGTGGCGCTGGACGGCGCCCGGGGCCGGTGGGTGGAGGCCGCCATCGCCGCCTCCATCATCTATATGGCGGTGGAGAACCTCGTCCTGCGCGAGCACCGCCACCGCGTCCTCGTCACCTTCCTCTTCGGGCTGATCCACGGCTTCGGCTTCGCGAGCGTGCTCGTCGGCTACGGGCTGGGCGACGCCGTGGTGCCGGCGCTGCTCGGCTTCAACGTCGGCGTGGAGCTGGGGCAGGCAGCGGTGGTGGCGGTGCTGCTGCCGGTGCTGCGCATGGTGCGCCGCCGGCCCGTGCTTCACGTGCGCACCGTCCGCGCCGTGTCGGTGTGCATCCTTGCTGCTGGTGGGTACTGGATGTTCGAGCGGGCACTCGGTTGAATCCGGCCGTGGGCGTCCCTACGTTGCCGGCATAGAGGGTAGGGAACGGGGGACGTCAATGGGTGCGAGGCATACCCGGCTGGCCGCTGCGCTGGCCGCCGCATGGGAGGCGGAGGTCGTCTCCGCTCGGCGGATGACAGCGCTGGCGGAGCGCATCGGAGACGCGCGAGTGAGGGCGCGGCTGATGGTGCTGGCCGCGTTCTGCCGAGCGCACGCCTCGCGCCTGCTGGCCCGGCTGGCGGCGCTGGGGCGGGGGCCGCTGCCCGTCCCGCCGGAAGACATCGAGCTGGACGCGGACACGATTCTCGAGCTGCGTCGCGAGGGCTGCTTCGCCCGCGCCTCCGCCGCCCGCTATGAGACGACGGCCGAGCTGGCCCGCCAGCAGGCGGACCTCTCCTCCGCCTGGGTGTGTGAGCTCAACCGCACCGAGGAGCAGGACCGCGCCCGGGAGCTGCTCGCCCTGGCCGAGGGCGCCCTGGCCGCCGTCATGCACAGCACCTCGTCGGGCGTCGACGCTCCCGCCAGCTCCTGAAGGGTGGCGGGGTAGGGGGCGCCCCAGGCGCCCGCCTGATCCTGAAGGGGGCCTCCATTCCGGGAGGAACCCCGTCGTTTGCTCGCTCTCCCGGTGACAGTCCCCGCGCGTTGGGCGTAGAAACACCGCCCATGGCGAAGGAGACCTACAACGACCTCATCTTCCAACTGGGCGACCTGGCGCGTGACAGGCTGCCTGGCAAGCCCAACTGCCCTCGCTCCATGGACCGTGTCTACCGCGCCGAGGAGGCGGTGGTGACGCGCCGGGACGAGCTGGCGGGGCTCGAGCAGGAGATGAACGACGAGGACGGGGCCTGGCAGGACTTCCAGGCCCAGCAGGCCGAGGAGCGGACCGGGCACCAGGCCATCGTGAAGAAGTGGAAGAAGGCCGTGGACGCCATCGAAGGCAAGGTGAAGGACCTGCGCAAGCTGCTGTCCACCCGCCGCGCCGAGCTGCGCTACGCCCAGGACGGCCTCCTGAAGCTCGAGCAGAAGATCAAGGACATGGAGCTGACGGGCCAGGAGATCGGAAAGATCGACGTGGCCCGCACCAACCTCAAGAAGAACCGGCTCGCGCAGATGCGCCTGGGCCGCGAGGTGGAGGACCTGGAGGTCCGCCTGTCCACCGCCCTCACCCCGCTGCCCGGTCAGCCCGGCGCCGCCGGCATCCTGGCGCACAAGCGCCTGCTGGAGATGGAGGACGAGGAGGAGGCGCGCAAGCTGGATCACGAGCAGCGGATGGCGGAGCTCGACCAGGCAATCGTCACCCACGAGGAACAGGTAAAAGCCGCGGAGGATTATCTCGACCAGGCGCTGTTCCTGCTCGGCGAGGACGTGTACGCGCAGCGCATCCCGGATGCGCAGCTCGCCCCGTTCTACCCGCGGCTTGATCGCGCTCAGTGAGGGCGTACCCCGCCCGGAGTGCTTGACGTGCGGGGCGCGTCTGCTACATTGCGCCGCTTCCTGGCGACCGCGGGGACGCGAGCAGTCCAGGCCATTGATTTTCTTGGGTTTTTCCGCGCCACGCGCGCTGGCAGTGAGGACGACGTGAAGGGTCTGATTGGCAAGAAGGTTGGGATGACCCAGGTGTTCAACGAGGAGGGCAACCTCGTCCCGGTCACCGTTATCGATGTGGGCACCTGCCAGGTGGTGGGCAAGCGCACCCCGGAGAAGGATCAGTACTCCGCGGTGACGCTCGGCTTTGGTGAGATCCGCGAGAAGATCCTCACCCTGCCGGAGCGGGGCTTCTTCAAGAAGGCCAACGTTCCCTACCGCCGCCACCTGAAGGAGTTCCGCGTGACGCCGGAGGAGGCTGCCTCCTTCAACGTTGGCGACGCCCTCAAGGCGGACATGTTCTCCAAGGGCGAGCTCGTGGACGTCACGGGCATCAGCAAGGGCCGCGGCTTCTCCGGCGTCATGCGCCGCTGGAGCTTCAAGGGCTCGCAGACCAAGACGCACGGTACGCACGAGTATCAGCGTCACCCGGGCGCCATCGGTCAGCGTAAGACGCCTGGCCGTACCTACCCGAACAAGAAGATGCCCGGTCACTTCGGCGTGGATCAGATCACCACCCAGAACCTGACCGTCGTCGGCATCGACGTGGAGAAGGGCCTCATCCTCGTGAAGGGCGCCGTCGCCGGCCACAACAACGCCGTCGTCTACGTCCGCCCGAGCATCAAGGCGGCCATGCGCGCGCAGCACAAGGCCGCGCGCGGCTAGTTCGCCCCGAGCGTCCTGAAGTCCAGGCGCTCCTGACGCCCCGCCTCCGGGCCCGACTCGTCGGGCATCCGGGCGGGGCGTCCGCTTTGCGGGGTAGGGCGCCCCAGGCCGTGAGGACCTCCGAGGTGGGGAAGGGTGTGCCCTCTCGTGGGTCCTTTCGTTCCCCATTGCCACGGCCGTGTCACCGCGGGGGCGGGAAACGTTGACCGGTGGGCGCCCGGGAGCAGGCGTGGGTGAAAAGAATTCAGACTCCGCGCCATCGTGGCTTGTCGGTCGTGGCGGCCGTGTGCACATGGATGCGCCACGAAGGGGCCTGATCGTCGGGTGACGCAGGCGCCCGGGATGGGGGAGGCTTCCCATCTCCCGCACACGGCGGCCCACCCCACGGGCCGGGCAGGAACCATGAACGCACGCACGCTCCGCGTCTTTGCTTCGTTGGCCATGTCGCTGGCGGCGCCAGTCGCCGTGGCGCAGGCCGACGATGAGAAGGTCCTCGACAATGTCGTCGTCCGCAACCGGCTGTTCGAGCCCGGAGGGCAGCTGGAGCTGTCCCTGGGCGTCGGCCTGCCGGTGCAGACGCACCTGACGGCGCACTACTTCTTCAACGCGGGCGTCGCCTACAACGTCTTCGACACCTTCGCGATTGAGGCGCGCGCCGGGTACGCGGCCAGCCGCCACACCGGGCTCGCGCGCTCCATCTCCGAGAGCTTCCTGGACCGCGAGGACAAGCGAATCACCGACGAGCTCGAGGACCTCTGGGAGATGAACCTCCACGGCGTGGCCGGCGTCCGGTGGGCTCCCATCTACGGGAAGCTCAGCCTGCTGTCCGACCTGCCGGCCCACTTCCAGGCGTACGTCTGGGCGGGCGGCGGGCTCGGCTCCTTCCAGCGCAACTCCGTCATCCAGTGCAGCCAGGTGGTGGACCGGGAGCTGGGCATCTGTGACGACCGCTCGGTGCCGGAGGACCGGGGCTCCGCCAATCAGGACTTCTGGGTGAAGGAGACGCGGGTGGCCCCGGTGGTGTCCGCCGCGGTGGGCTTCCGCTTCTTCGTCCTGGGCAAGCACGGCGTGCGGCTGGAGCTGCGCGACTGGATGTTCCGCGACGCCTACCGCGTCAACCTGCAGCGCGACGACTGGGAGGCGGGGCTCGAGACGGGGGAGCCCGCGCCGAGCCCCGGCTTCACGCACCTGGTGCAGTTCGACCTTGGCTACACCTTCTCCTTCTAGGTCCTCCTGACTATGCGACCCATCCTCTCCCTCGCGCTCCTCGTCGCCGCGCCGGCTATCGCGCTCGCGCAGTCGACGCCCGTGCCCGCGCCCGGCGCGGAGACGTCCGTGCCGCCGCCGCCCGCGCAGGCCCAGCCGAAGCCGGAGGCCCCCGCGCCGCCCGCCTCGCGCCCGGACCCCGTCGTGCCCGAGGAGGCCCCGGAGCCCGCGCCCGAGCCCACCTCGGCCGAGGCGCCCGCGCCCGAGTCCACCCCGGAGGAGACGCCGGTGGTGGCCCAGCCCCAGCCCACGGAGCCCGAGGCGCCCGCGACGCCGGACGACGCGCCCGTGCTGGCCGCCGAGGCCCCGCGCACCACCGAGGCGCAGCAGCAGCGGCTGGTGCACGGCGCGCCGCTCTACAACCCGAACGTGTCGGTGCACATCGTCCAGAAGAAGCGCTTCGCGGACGAGGGCCGTCACGAGCTGGCGCTCTTCCCGGCGACGGTGCAGGTGAACGGCAAGTACACCAACCACGCCGGCTCGGCGCTCCAGTACGTCTACCACCTGCAGGAGAACTTCGCGTTCCAGGTGACGGGCCAGTACAACTGGTACTCGAACGAGAGCGGCTTCAACCTGGAGCTCATCGACAAGGTCCGTGAGCAGGCGCAGGCGGCCTCGTCGCTGCTGCTGGTGTGGGGCGCGCAGGCGGGCGTGGAGGTGACGCCCCTCTACGGCAAGTTCGCCTTCCTCAACGACTCGCTGGCGCAGTTCAGCGTGGTGCTCAGCGGCGGCGCGGGCATCGGCGCCACGCGCCACCTCATCCGCCCGGAAGTCGCCAACGAGGTGGACGGCCAGTCCTTCACCGTCCCGGCGCGCTTCGGGGACACCGGCAACAAGTTCCTCGGCTCGGTGGGCGGCGGCTTCCGCCTCCAGTTCGGCGAGTCGTACGCGCTGCGCATGGAGGTGCGCGACCTCATCTACACCGCCCGCGTGGACAAGGTGGACGGGTGCAACCTGGCGGACTTCGAGGCGCTGGAGGCGGCGCGCGCGAGCAACCAGGACTTCGCCTCGCTGCCGCTCAGCGGCAGCTGCAAGTACGAGAAGTTCGACGGCGTGGACCCGGACACGAAGAAGAACTACCGCGAGGACATCATCCTCGGGCGCGACCTGGTGGCCGAGCCGTCCTCGGACGTCCTCAACAACATCAGCTTCTACGCCGGCTTCTCCATCCTCTTCTGACGCCCATGAAGGCCCCACTCGCCATGAAACGACTGCTCAGCCTCTTCGTCGTCCTGGCGCCGCTCGCGGTGCCCGCCCAGCAGGACGTGGGCGGCTACAACCGCGCGCTGGCCGCCTTCAACGCCGGTGACTACGACACCGCCGCGCCCCTCTTCTTCCAGCTCTCCGAGGGCGCCGCCGACGCCGACGTGAAGGGCAAGGCGGAGTACTTCCTCGCGCAGTCCCTCGCCAAGAAGGGCCTGCCCGTCTCCGCCTTCATCTCCTACGCGGCCATCGTCAACGCCGGGCCCTCGCACCCCTCGTACCTCAAGGCGGTGGAGGGGCTGGTGGACATGCAGCAGCAGTTGGACGAACAGAACCTCATCCCCAGCATCCTCAACCAGGCCTACACCGACGAGGTGCGGGACAGGTGGGTGACGCTGCCCAAGGAGGTGCTGGCCCGCATCAACTACCTCGTGGGCACGGTGAGCCAGCGCCGCGGCCGCTTCGAGGAGGCCCGCCAGCTGCTGGAGGCCGTCCCGAAGGACAGCCGCGTCTACGCCAAGGCCCGCTACCTGCTGGGCGTCGTCCTGTCCGACCCGCGCTTCCCCGGCCGTCCCGGTGAGGGCGACGGGCTGGACAAGGAGGCCGTCTCCGCCTTCAAGGCCGTGCTGGCCGCGAAGGACCCGCAGGTGGAGCTGAAGCCCACGCAGCACCTGGCCATGCTGAGCCTGGGCCGCCTGCACTACCGCCGCGGCGAGCAGGCGGAGGCCACCGCCGCCTACGAGCAGGTGCCGCGCCATGCGCGCTACTGGGACCAGTCCCTCTTCGAGAACGGCTTCGCGCGCTTCCAGAACGAGGACTTCGGCGGCGCGCTGGGCAGCCTCCAGGCGCTCCACGCGCCTCAGTTCGAGGGCGCCTTCCAGCCCGAGTCCTGGATTCTCAAGGCGACCGTCTACTACTACTCGTGTCTCTACGATGAGGTGAAGACCACGCTGGCGGCCTTCGACGAGCTGTATGGCCCCATGGCCAAGCAGCTGGAGCCCTTCACCGGCGACGACGTGCAATTGGTGCAGGCGTACAACCTGGTGGCCGCGGAGAATCGCCGGCTGCCGCGCCCGGTGTACCTGTGGCTGCGCAACAACGAGCGCATCCGCGAGGTGATGCGGATGCTGGACCAGGTGGACCAGGAGAAGCGCTCGCTGAGCGGCGGTGGCTGGCGCGGCACCCCCATGTCGGCCCAGACGATGGGCTCGCTGGAGGAGGTGCGCGGCACGCTCCTGCAGGTCGGGGGCACGCTGGCCAAGAGCCGCATCCGCGAGGCGGCGGACAACCTGCGCACCTTCTCCGACCAGGCCGAAATCATCCGCGTGCAGACGGCGCTGGACGAGAAGGACCTGCTCCAGGCCGGTGTGGACCAGAAGACGCTGCTGACGCGCCAGTCGCTCTACCGCCCGAAGATGCCGGGTGCGAACTACAACTACTGGAAGTTCCAGGGCGAGTTCTGGATCGACGAGATCGGCTACTACCAGTACACGCTCAAGCGCGGCTGCCCGGCGAAGACGTCCGAGCAACAGCAACAGTAGGACCATGGGCCACAGTCGCCCACGGCTGTACCCACGAGGGGGCCGCCTCCGCGCAATGCTGGCGCCGGGGCCGCCCCCTCTGTCGTTGTCGGCCAGCGGAAAAAGCCATGGACTGACGTCGGGTTACGGTCCGCAAGAGTCGTTCCACGCCACTTCTCAATCCTGGAGTGCGCGTCTACTTTCCGTCGTCCCTTGTCAGTGGGCGCTTCGCCGCCCACGTGCCGGGTCGGCTTCACGGCAGGAGCTCGCATGAAGGTGGTGCTTCGTTTCGGTGCACTGGCGGTGGGCGTCGCGCTCGCAGCCGGTGGGGTGGGAGAGGCGGCGGAAGCGCCGGCTCGCAAGGCGGTGAGGAAGCCCGCGGCGGCGGCGTCGAAGACCTCCGGTACTGCGGAGAAGGGCAAGGCTTCGGGCAAGAAGGCCCAGGCGGAGAAGAAGGAAGAGGCGAAGGCACCTCCGCCGGGCGTGGCCCCGGAGGACGTGCGCAGCGGCCCCGCGCGGGTGAAGCCGGCGATTGCGAAGTTCGCGGACGTCCCCCGCATCGCGGACTCCAAGAAGGACGCGCTCGCGGACAAGAAGCGCGACGAGGCCATCGAGGCCCTCAAGCGCCTCGTCGGCAAGCTGCATGACGAGAACGTGCAGAAGGCGGAGATGCTCAGCCGCCTGTCGGAGCTGTACTGGGAGAAGTCCCAGTACCTCTACCGCCTGGAGATGGACCGCTTCCTCGCCGCGGAGAAGCAGTACGACGCGGCGCTGGCGCGGGGCGAGAAGCGCGAGGAGCCCAAGCAGGACCATCGCGAGAGCGAGCGCTACCGCGCCGAGACGATGGCCATCTACGAGGACATCCTCCGCGCGTACCCGAAGTACCCGCAGCGCGACGAGATCCTCTTCTCCATGGGCTACAACCTCTACGAGCTGGGGCGCCGTGACGCCGCCGTGGCCCGCTACGAGGAGCTGATCCGCGACTTCCCGAAGTCGGAGTTCGTGCCGGACGCGTACATCCAGCTCGGCAACCACTACTTCGAGAACAACAAGCTCGTCCCCGCCAAGCAGAACTACGAGAAGGCGCGCGACACCGGCGTGCCGAAGATCTTCGCGTACGCCATCTACAAGCTGTCCTGGTGCGACTTCAACACCGGCGACTACGCGGAGGGCATGAAGAAGCTCCACCAGGTGGTGGACTACTCCGCGAAGAAGGAGGAGCTGGGCGACCTGCGCACCGAGGCGCTCAACGACCTCACCGTCTTCTACGTGCAGCTGGATCAGCCGAAGGAGGCCATCAGCTACTTCAAGCAGAATGCCCCCGCGAAGCGGCAGGGCCGGCTCATCGCCAAGACGGCCGGGGGCCTGGTGGAAGCGGGCCACTTCGACAGCGCCATCCTCACCTACCGCACGCTCGTGGACGACGAGCCCATGGGCGCCAACGCCCCCGAGTACCAGCAGGCCATCGTCCGCGCCTACGAGGGACTCCGCCAGCGTCAGCAGGTCCGCAAGGAGATGAAGCGGATGGTGGACCTGTACAGCCCCGGCGGCGACTGGTGGAAGGCCAACGAGCGCCAGGCGCCCGTGCTGCGCAACGCCTTCAACGTCACCGAAGAGGCCATGCGCGTCATGGTGACGGAGTACCACCAGGAGGCGCAGAAGACGCGCCAGGTGGAGACCTACCGGCTCGCGCGCGACATCTACAAGCAGTACGTGGAGGCCTTCGCCTCCAGCCCCAACCCGGACTTCGTCGCGGACTCGGCCTTCAACATCCGGTTCTTCTACGCCGAAATCCTCTGGGCCCTGGAGGAGTGGCAGGCCGCGGCCGCCGAGTACGACGCGGTGGTGGCCTTCAAGATTCCGGACCGTGACACGGCGCGCGAGGTCTCCAACGAGACGTACCGCAAGAGCGCCGCGTACAACGCCATCCTCGCCTACGACAAGCTGGTGAAGATCGAGCGCGGCCAGCTCGCCAGGAGCGACCTCAAGGACGGCCAGAAGGTCGACGAGAAGAAGGACAAGGGCGACGTCGCGAAGCAGAAGATCGTCAAGCGCGACGCGAAGGAGCGCGAGGAGGAGCCGCTCACGAAGTTCGAGGACCGCCTCGTCTCCGCGTGCGACATCTACGTGAAGCTGTACCCGGACACGCAGGACGAAATCGACCTGCGCTACCAGGCGGCCGTCATCCTCTACGACCGCAGCCACTTCGTGGACGCGGCCCGGCGCTTCGGCGAAATCATCGAGAAGTTCCCCGAGGAGCGGCGCTCGCGCGACGCGGCCGACCTCACCATGTACGTGCTGGAGAGCCGCGAGGAGTGGCTGGAGCTGAGCACGCTGTCGCGGAAGTTCCTCGCCAACAAGAAGCTGTCCAAGCCCGGCACGGACTTCGCCACCCGCGTGTCCCGCGTGGTGGAGGGCAGCCACTACAAGTGGGTGGACGAGGTCGTCTACAAGAAGGAGAAGAACCCGAAGAAGGCCGCCGAGGAGTTCCTCAAGTTCGTCGCCGAGTTCCCCAGGTCGGAGAACGCGGACCGCGCGCTCACCTACGCCATGGTGATTGCGCAGGAGGCGGGGGAGATCGACCGCGGCCTCGAGGCGGGCGAGCGCTTCCTCAAGGAGTACCCGCGCAGCCCCTTCGAGCTGAAGGCGCGCTACTCGCTGGCCGGCCTCTACGAGAAGGTGGCCGAGTACCGCAAGGCGGCCACCATGGCCGAGTCCTTCATCACCGAGTACGACGCCGAGGTGAAGGCGCGGGAGTCCGAGGGGAAGAAGGCGAAGGAGCGCAAGGCCACGGCGCAGAAGAGCGACACGCCGGGAGCCGAGGACGCGGACTCCAAGCGCGCGCAGCGGGCCGCCGAGCGCAAGGCGCTGGTGGACGAGGCCGGCGCCTGGGTGGCGGACGCGCAGTTCAACGCGGGCGTCTGGTGGGAGGGCGCGGGCGAGCCGCAGAAGGCCGTGTCCGCCTACACCGCCTACGTGACGCGCTTCAAGGACCGCAAGGACGTGCCGCAGGTGGCGTACTCCATCGCCCTGGTCTGGGAGAAGGAGAAGAAGTGGACCGATGCGGCCCGGGCCTTCGCGTCCTTCGCGGAGACGTACGGGCGTGACTCGCGCTCCTCCGCGCAGCAGGTGTACCTGGCGCGCTACCACGAGCTGCTCGCGTACCAGCAGCTGAAGAATGTGCGCGAGCAGGAGCGTGCGCAGGCCGAGCTGGTGCGCGGCTGGAACAAGCTGCCCGAGGCCGCGCGCAAGGACGTGGCGGTGGTCAATGCCTACGGCCACGCGCGCTTCCTGGCGCTGGAGCCGGCGTGGAAGCGCTACACGGACATCAAGTTCTCGCGGGTGAACACCATCCGCCGCGACTTGAATGCCAAGCAGAAGGAAATCCAGCGCGTGGAGAAGGAGTACCTCGCGGTGCTCGCCACCGGCTCGGGCGAGTGGGGCATCGCCGCGCTCACCCGTATCGGCCTCGCGTATGCGGACTTCGCGCGCAACATCATGGACTCGCCGGACCCGCAGGGGCTCGACGAGGACCAGCTCTCCATGTACCGCGGTGAGCTGGAGACCCTCGCGCTGCCGCTGGAGGACAAGGCCACCGAGGCGCTTGAGAAGGCGCTGGAGAAGGCCTACGAGCTGGGCGTGTACAGCCAGTGGACCCTGGCCGCGCAGGACCAGGTGAACCGCTACCGGCCGGGCGCCTACGCGCAGGTCCGGCAGGTGGGCTACCGCGGCAGCGACTCCCTGGGCCGCGCGGACCTGGCCCGTCAGCCGGACGGCACCGCCGAGGCCTCCGTCGCTCCCGCTCCTGCGCCCGGGACTCCGGAGCAGCCGGCCGCGCCGGCCGCGCCCGCGGACAAGGCCCAGCAGGAGCCCTCCTCCGGGGAGAATGCTCCCGCGCCCACCGCTTCGCTGGGGGAGGTGCGGCCGTGACGCGCAACCGCTTCAACTTCTTTCATGCAGGGACAGGGAAGACGCAGATGAAATGGTTCCGCTCGTTCCTCGCCGGCTCGCTGGCCTTCACGGCCGCGTGCGCGTCGGGACCCCAGACGAAGCCGTCGGTCCTGCCGGAGACCCCGGCGCCCACGGCGCCCTCGGCCTCCAAGCAGGCCACGCCCGAGGCGCAGCAGCAGGCGCCCGCGCCGGTGCCGGCGGGCGGAGGCGCGAAGGAGCTGTTCGCCACGGCGCTCCAGGCGTACGAGGCCGGGGACCTGGACGGCGCTCGCCAGGGCTTCGAGAAGTCGCTCTCCAAGGACCCGCGCAGCCTCAACGCGCAGTTCAACCTGGGCGTCATCGCCGAGCGCCAGGGCCGCCAGGACGACGCGCGGGTGGCCTACGAGAAGGTGCTCCTCCTGGACCCGGGCCACGTGCCTTCCGCCGTCAACCTCGCGGTGCTGCACCGGCAGCAGGGCCGCTCGGACGACGCCGTCGTGGTGCTCGACAAGGCGCTGAAGACGCCGGGCCGCGAGCATGACGCCTCGCTGCTCAACAGCCTCTCGATTACCTACCGGCTGGCGGGGAAGCTGAACGAGTCCGAGTCCGCCGCCCGCCGCGTGCTGGTTCGCAACAAGGACAACCCGGAGGCGTACAAGAACCTCGCGCAGGTGGCCTATGCCCGCGAGCAGTACCGCCTGGCGGAGCTGCTGGCCGGCACCGCGCGCAAGCACGCGGAGAACGACCCGACCATCTACAACCTGCTGGGCATGGTCTACCTGAAGCTGGAGGACCGCTCCCGTGCGCTCGCCCAGTTCCAGAAGGCGGTGGCGCTCGACGAGAAGTTTGCTCCGGGCTTCCTCAACCTCGGCGCCATGGCGCTCAGCTACCGCGACTACACCGGCGCGGAGCGCTCCTTCACCAAGGCCACCGAGCTGGAGCCGGACTCCCCGGAGGCCCGCCTCTACCTGGCCTGGGCGCTGGACGGGCAGAAGGGCCGCGACTCGAAGAAGGGCCTCGCCGCGGGTGAGGCCTTCGAGAAGGTGCTCGCCACGCGCGCGGACCTGCCGGAGGCCGTGTGCGGCGCCGGGTGGGCGTATGCCGCGGATCGCGCCGGCTGGGAGAAGGCCATCGCATTCCTCGACCGCTGCAAGGGCTTGCAGACCACGACGGACCAGGACCGGCAGATGATCACCGCCAAGGTGCAGGGCCTGCAGAACATGCTCAAGGCCCCACCGCCCGAGCCTCCCGCCGCCACGGCGGAAGGTGAAGGCGAAGGTGAGAAGAAGGGCGAGGCCACCGGCGGCGGGGGCTCCATGCTCCAGCAATTGCCGCAGGAGCAGGGCGCGGCGCCCGCCGAGGGAGAGGCACCTGTCGAGGGTGCGGCCTCCGCCGAGGGCGCGGCTCCCGTGGCTCCGGCGGCTCCCGCACAGGGAGGGGCCCCGGCGGGCACTGGAACGCCCCCTGCGCCCCAGAACGCGGCCCCCGCGCCCACACCGGCGCCCTAGCGGACGGCAGTTGTGCGGGTCAGGTGGTGGAAGTTTTTTCCACCTGCCGGGCCGGCACGTGGCAGGCGGCAGGCAAGTTCCTTAGGATTCAGGGACTTGGGTTTGGATCGCGCTGTGCAATGGACCCGCGGGAACCTGTAGGAAGACCCGCTGTCTCACCCGATGGAGCGATTAGGGAGGCTCGGTATGAGGCGACTGGCATCGGTGGCGGTGGTGATGGGGCTGTGGATGGCGCCGGCGGTTGCGGTGGCGCAGGAGTCGAAGGACACGGTGAAGGTCATCCAGGAGGAGGACCGCACCGTCTTCCGGAAGAAGACGGTGATCGACTTCACCGACGTCGCGGTGGAAGGCGAGCTCACGAAGCCGGAGGGCTCGTACGTGCTCCACCGCAAGAAGTCGGACTTCCAGAGCCTCATCAAGGTCCGGGAGAACTTCGACCCGGAGTTGCAGAAGTCAGTCGATAACCTTTAGGGCGGCGGCGGTCAGTCGTTTTCGGGAGCGGAAGGGAAGAAGGAAGAATCCTCATGGCGGCGGCGAAGAACAACGGCTTGACGCTTCGAATCACCGGGCCTGATGGCTCCACGGTTGAGGCCGTGTCCGAAGCGGAGAGCATCATTGTGGGGTCGGGCGCCCAAGCGGCGGTGAAGATTCAGGACCCGAGGGTTTCGAACCTCCACGTGATGCTCAAGGTGGACAAGGATGGCTCAGTCACGGCCATCGATCTCGGCAGCGAGAGCGGCACGGAGGTGAGGGGCCAGCGGCTGGTCCTCCCCACGGCGCTCAAGCCCGGGGATGTCCTGATGGTGGGTGGCACACGGGTGGAGGTGCTCTTCGGAGCTCCCGAGCCCCTCCGTCACGTGCCCGCGGGCGCGAAAGTCACGGGGCCTGTCTTCCAGGGCTCGGTGACGACGCAGCGGGCACCCGTGGTGGTGACGGTGCCGGAGGTGGTGACACCACCCTCGGCACAGCACCCGCCACGCATGGTGTCGGCACCCATGTCCGGCAATCGCATGGAGGTGTCGGCGTCCGGCATGTCCGTGCGCACGGAGCGTCCGGTGGCATCGATGGCGCCCCCCGTGGCGCCTCCGGTGACGAACAAGGTCGGGCCCTCGGCCCCGGCCCGGACGGCGACTCCGCCGGCCACGGCGCCGGTCAAGCTGTCGAAGCCGGCGCACCTCCAGGAGCCCCTGCCCCCGGAGGCCATGCCGGCCCCCGAGGCGAAGGTGCTCCAGGTGGCGATGCTCTGGGGCGACCAGCTGCTGGAGGTCCAGCACTTCAAGGACGGCGTCCCCGTCACCATCGGCGAGGGGAAGAAGAACTTCTTCAACGTCTTCTCGCCGTCGGTGGGGCAGCGTCACGTGCTGGCGGTGAGCCACGCCGACAAGCTGGAGGTGCGTGCTCCGGCGGGTGCGGGCCTCATCGTCACCAACCGCGGGGACGTGCGCTCCAAGGACGCGCTCCGCTCGGCGGGCGCGCTCACCGGCGCGGTGTCGCAGGACAAGGAGCAGGTCCTCACGCTGGGCCTGCATGACCGGGTCGAGGTGTCACTCGGCACGGTGTCCTTCGTGGCGCGCTACGTGCGGCCGTCGCCTGCGATTGCGGCGAACTCGCTGGCCGAGGCGGACTTCACCTTCTTCAAGATCACCAGCATCTGCCTCCTGGCGGGCCTGGCGGTCATCCTGGCAATGGTGCTGACGCCTCGCGCTGAGCAGCCCGAGTCGGCGGACATCTTCTCGGACCAGCAGCGCGTCGCGAAGTTCCTCATCACCCCCGAGAAGAAGCTGGAGCAGAAGAAGCTCCAGCTGACGGGAGTGGAGGAGGGCGCCAAGGCGAAGGACGAGGAGGGCAAGTTCGGCAAGGAGGAGGCGAAGCAGGCGGAGGCGGCGCCTTCCAAGCCGGGCACCCCGGTGGTGGACAGGAACAAGAAGGAGAAGGACCGCCAGGTGGTTGGCAAGGTCGGCCTGCTGGGCGCGTTCAAGGGGCTGAAGGGCGGAGCCTCGGACGTGTTCGGCCCCGGCGGCTTCGGCACCGGCCTGAACAACGCGCTGGGCGGCCTCAAGGGCGGCGCGGCCATGGGTGACGCTCAGGGTGTGGGCGGACTGGGCTCGCGCGGCACGGGCACCGGCGGTGGCGGCACGGCGCTGGGCATCGGTGGCCTGGGCACGCAGGGCACGGGGCGCGGCGCGGGTGGCTCGGGTGGCATCGACCTGGGCGGCCGCGGCAAGTCCATCACCAAGGTCATTCCCGGCAAGACGACGGTGGTTGGCGGCCTCGACAAGGACGTCATCGCCAAGGTCATCCGGCGCCACCAGGGGGAGATCAAGTACTGCTACGAGTCCGAGCTGAACAAGGACCCGAGCCTCGCCGGCAAGGTGGCCGTGGCCTTCACCATCGACCCGACGGGCGCGGTGTCGGACGCCAACGTCTCCGAGACGACGCTGAACAACTCCAAGGCGGAGCAGTGCATGCTGTCCCGCATCCGCCGCTGGAAGTTCCCGGAGCCCAAGGGAGGCGGCGTGGTGTCCGTCACCTACCCGTGGCTCTTCTCGCCGGCCGGTGGTGAGGGCGGCGAGGGGTAGTCCTCGCCGCCGGGTCGGCAACATAGATGTTCTCTAGTGGCGTGGACGAAGCGGTCCACGCCACTTTCATTTCCGCCCCTCGTTGCCGGAAGGCGGGGGGCATCATTAACGTCCAGCGCCGCTCCCGGGATGCGCCGGGAGGGCACGCGTGTCGGGAGGACCCGTGAAGAAGTCCCAGCTGATCGCCGCGCTTGCGCTGCTGTCGTCTCCGGCCCTGGCGGCCACGCCTCCGGAGGGGGTGGAGTTCCAGCCGCGTCGCGGCTTCTTCACCGAGACGGACATCGGTGTGTTCTTCACCCTCGGCGGGGAGAACGCCTATTCGAACGCGCAGACGTACCTGCAGCTCGGGCTGGGGTACGACCTGACGGAGAAGTTGTCGCTGGGGGCGCACTTCGGCCTCGGCTCGTCGGCGCAGAACTGCTTCGCGGGATACCTGCCGGGCACGGAGACGTGCGCGCTGTCCGACAACTTCACCATGACGTTCCTGGACGCCACGGCGGCGTACCACGTGCGGGTGATGGACCGGCTGTTCCTGACGCCCAAGGTGGTGGCGGGCTACACGCGGTTGGACCCGGCGCCGGTGGACCCCGACGCGGGCGACCCGGGCCGCGCCATCAGCGCGCCGAACGCAGGCCTCGGCTTCGGCATCGAGTACGCCACGGGCATGGACCACTTCTCCGTGGGCGCGGACCTGCTGGCCCGCTACGTGATTGGCCCCAACATCACCGCCTTCTCCATCTTCCCGAAGGTGAAGTACACGTTCTGAGCCCTGCGCGAGGCCTCGAGCCCGCGCCCGTGTGGCGGCTCTACGCCACCGCGCGCCTGCGCACCGGCACCGGCGCGGATGCCTCGACGGAGGCCTCCCTCAGCCCGGCCAGGATGGACAGGCGGTCCTCATCCAGGATGCGCCGCGTGGTGACGCGGTCCGGGTAGCACCGCATGAACATGTTGGTGAAGTGCGTGCCGTAGTGGATGAACTCCTCGCTCGGCGGCCCCATCAGCGGGCGGACGCACGCGTCGAAGGCGGGCTCGTGGAAGTACGCCATCGAGTAGCGCTCCCGCGTGTTGAGCCGGACCTGGTGCGGCGTGGACAGCAGATAGCCATTCGTAATGAATTGCAGGATGTCACCGGGGAATACGGTGAGCACCTTCGGCACCGGCTTCACATAGGTCCACGGCTCCTCATTCTCATACATGCCCGCGGAGCTCTCGGTGGCCAGCCAGTTGCGGTTCCGCGGCTCGCCCTCCACCGGCGGACGCACCAGCAGGCCGCCCACGTCGTCCTGGGCGGCGATGACCAGCAGCCCGTAGTCCGTATGGGCGCCAATGCCTCGCGCCGACTTCGAGGACTGCGCCGGGAAGCGCAGCACGCGCATGTGGTGCCAGCCGTCCCGCGTCAGACGCGTCAGTGCGTCCAAGTCCAGCCCAAGCCCCAGCGCCGTCAGCTTCAACAGTCGCTCGCCGACGGAGCCCAGCGCGTCGGTGAAGGCTGTCATGCCCTGGCGGTAGTCCGCGTCCGGCCACGGCGCCGGGCCATGGCAGGGCCACTGCGCCCGCACCCGTGAGTCCTGCAAGGACACGTCCTGGGTGACGGTGAAGATCTCCGAGTAGTCGGCCTCACCGGCGGTGACCTCCTCGCCGGACCTGATGTAGCCGCTATAGGTCAAATCACTCACGCAGCACGACCTGGTCTCCAATGGCAGACGGAAGAACCGTCGGCTCGACTCGAACGCGCGCTCGGTCGTCCCTTCCAGCGTGGGGTTCATCGCGACCTGGAAGATGCCGTCGCTCCGCCACGCGCGAATCATCCGGTTCGCCAATTCAATATCCTGCGGCTGCCCGGACACGGAGTCGGGCAGGCAGAACGTCTGCAAGTCAGTCATTGAGGGGGCTCTCGATTGCCGTTGCGGGCCGGGGGTAGCCCTTGCAGTGCGGCGCGTCCGGTGCCCCCCGTGAGGCAATTCAAGTGAAAAGGCTCGGAACGGAGGAGCTGAATTCCAGACTGTCGAGAACTTAAAACTGGCTCAGAGTGGACGTCAACCTGCCCCCCGGGGAGGGCGTGTCGTCATACCTGAAACATTGTGCCTGGAACGCACATGGGAGCGCCGGCCACCCCAGACACACGAAGGGCCCGCTCCCTGACGGGAACGGGCCCTTCTGCTACAGCAGCATCAGCTCACGGGCGTGACTACTCGCCCGCGGCGCGCTCCTCGCGCTTGCGGTCGCGCTCGGCGCGGTAGCGCTCGCCCACGGCCAGCGCCTTCTTGCGCATGCGAATGGACTTGGGCGTCACCTCGACCAGCTCGTCGTCGGCGATCCACTCCAGGGCCTTCTCCAGCCCCATCTCGCGCGGCGGGACGAGGATGACGTTCTCGTCGCGGCCGGCGGCGCGGATGTTGGTGAGCTTCTTCTCGCGGCAGCAGTTGACGTTCAGCTCGGAGGGGTGGGCGTGCTCGCCGATGATCATCCCCTCGTACACGGTGACGCCGGCAGTCACGAAGAGGTACCCGCGCTCCTGGATGCTGAACAGCGCGTAGGGCACGGTGTCGCCCAGGCGGTCGGAGACCATGGCGCCGTTCTGCCGCTTCGGGATGTAGCCGAACCACGGCTCGTAGCCGTCGAACTGGCTGCTCATGATGCCCTCACCGCGCGTAATCGTGAGGAACTCCGAGCGGAAGCCGATGAGGCCGCGGGCGGGGATGCGGAACTGGAGGCGGGTGCGGCCCGAGCCCAGGGACCCCATGTCCTTCATGCGGCCCTTGCGGGGCCCCAGGCGCTCCGTCACCGCGCCCACGCTGTTCTCGGGCACGTCGCAGAACAGCAGCTCCATCGGCTCGTGCATCACCCCGTCGATGGTCTTGGTGATCGGCTCCGGGTTGGAGGCGGTCAGCTCGTAGCCCTCGCGGCGCATGTTCTCGATGATGACGGCCAGGGCGAGTTCGCCACGGCCCACCACGCGGAACGCGTCAGGCGTCTCGGTGTCCTCCACGCGGACGGACACGTTACGGTAGGACTCGCGGTAGAGGCGCTCACGCAGGTTGCGGGAGGTGACGAACTTGCCCTCCTTGCCCGCGAGCGGCCCGTCGTTCACCTTGAAGATCATCATCATCGTGGGCTCATCCACGGTGATGCGGGGCAGGGCCACCGGCTTCTCGGGGTCGCCAATGGTGTCGCCGATGGACACCTCTTCGATGCCGGCGATGGAGACGATTTCACCCGGGCCCGCGTCGGCAATCTCGACGCGCTTCAGGCCGGAGAAGCCGTACAGCTTGACGATTTTGCCAGGCTGGACCTTGCCCCCCTCGCGCACGACTGAGACGGGCATGTTGGGGGTCAGCCGACCTGCCTGCACGCGGCCCACGGCGAGACGGCCCACATAGTCGTCGTAGTCCAGGTTGGCCACGAGCAGCTGCGGGGTCTTCTCCTCCGAGGCGGGCGGAGGCGGGATGTGGCGGATGATGGCGTCGAACAGCGGCTCCAGCGTCTTGCCCGGCTCTTCCAGCTTCGTGGAGGCCTGACCCTGGCGCGCCACGGTGTAGAGGACGGGCATCTCCAGCTGCTTGTCGTCCGCGCCCAGGTCGATATAGAGCGAGTAGACCTGATCGAGCACTTCCGGCGCGCGGGCGTCCTGGCGGTCGATCTTGTTGATGACCAGCACCGTCTTCAGGCCCATGGCGAGCGCCTTGGTGAGCACGAAGCGCGTCTGGGGCAGGGGACCTTCGGCGGCGTCCACCAGCAGCACGACGCCATCGACGAGGCGCAGACCGCGCTCCACCTCACCACCGAAGTCGGCGTGACCCGGGGTGTCGATGATGTTGATCTGCATGCCCTTGTAGCTGACCGCGGTGTTCTTCGCGAGAATGGTGATGCCCTTCTCGCGCTCGAGGTCGTTCGAGTCCATCACCCGCTCGGCGACGTGCTCGTTGCTACGGAAGGTGCCCGCCTGCCGCAGCAGGTGATCGACGAGCGTGGTCTTGCCATGGTCAACGTGAGCGACGATGGCGATGTTACGGATGTTTTCGCGAGGAATCATACGGACCGAACTGTGATGAAGGTGGGGGAACGCCCGAGACACCCGGGGCTTCCGAACCCCACTGGAACCCGGAAGGCGGGCGCTTATATGCCGCGAGTGCGACTCCTGCAATGAGCGCGGACGTCCACCAGCCAGGCAGGAAGGTCCTACCCCCTGGTACAGCGGCCCCGCGTCTCCGGACCTTCAACCCCCGGGACGCATGATTTCACTCTGACTACGCGCCGTTACCTGCCCGCCACGAGGGTCAGGAGCCAGGCGCGGAGCCCTCTGTCGGCCCGGGTGTCGGGGCCTGGGAATCCGCCTCCAGCGGAAGCGGACGCGAGCTGGCGGAGGTGCGCACGCTCAGTTGCTCGCGGAGGAAGCGCTCCACGCGCACCTCCACCTGTCCGGGGGCCTCCAGGGGGGCGGTGTGGGTGCCCTCGGGGATGAGCATCAGCTCCGCGCCCGGAATCTGGGCGGCCATCTTCCGGGAAATCCACCCGGGGGTGAACCTGTCGCGCTCTCCGGCGATGACGAGCGTGGGCACGTCCACATGGGACAGGTGGTCCCACGCGTTGTGCTCGGACAGCGAGTCCAGGGTGCGCACGAAGACCACGGGGTCCATGCGGGCCAGGTGGTCGAAGTAGGGGGCCAGGTCGTTCCGGGCGATGCGCTCGCGGTTCATCTCCAGGCTGATGGCCAATTGCACTGTCAGCTCCGTGCGGAGCGCGGCATGGATGATGCGGGCGGACTGCTCGGGGAAGCGCTCCACCACGCGGCGGATGACGGGGAAGAGGCGCTTGAGGACGGTGGAGTCGTGGAAGGTGTCCAGCGGGTTGCCGTAGCTGCCACACAGCAGGACGAGCCCGCAGACGCGGCTGGCGTAGCGGCGGTGGAACTCCAGCGCCACCTGCACGCCCATGGAGTGGCCGAAGAGCACGGCGCGCTCCAGGCCCGCGGCGTCCATGATGCGCTGCAGGTCATCACACGTGTACAGCATGCCGATGCGCGTGCGGTCATCCGGAATGCCGGAGCGGCCATGCCCCCGGTAGTGCCAGCGCAGCACGCGGTGGCGCCGCGCCAGGTAGGGGGACAGGTACTTCCACGCGAAGCCGTCACAGCCCAGGCCGTCGCAGAGGACCATGCCCGGCAGGCCATCGCCGAAGGCCTGGTAGTACAGCTCCGCGCCGTCGGGGACTCGCAGCCGGTCCTGGTGGAAGTAGAGGGGCTCGGGGCTCATGCCTCACCCACCTCGGCCTCGTCGTCGGGCATGCCCTTGTCCAGCCCGTAGCGGGAAATCTTCAGGATGAGGTTGGAGCGGCTGATGCCCAGCTCTCGCGCCAGCCGGCTCTTGTTGTAGCGGGTGCGCAGCAGGCCCTGCTGAATCATCTCCCGCTCCAGCGCCTCCACCGCCTCGTGCAGCTTGCCGTGCGCGCGCGGGGGGATGAAGGGGCCGCCCCCGGGGACGACGGCGTCGCGGATGCGGCTGGAGATGAGCTCGGCGGGGATGGTCTCCAGGTCTCCGCCCAGCACCAGGAGCCGCTCAATCTCGTTCTCCAGCTCGCGGATGTTGCCCGGCCACGCGTAGGCCCCGAGGATGGCCAGGGCCTCCGCGGCCAGCCCCCGCGCTCGCTGCCCGTCGCGGTGGTGCTTGCGCAGGAAGTGGTCGATGAGGACGGGCATGTCGTCGCGGCGCTCGCGCAGGGGCGGCAGCTGCAGGCGGATGACGTTGATGCGGTAGAAGAGGTCCTCGCGGAACTCGCCCCGCTTCACCAGGTCGCTCAGGTCCTTGTGCGTGGCGGCGATGACGCGGACGTTGACCTCCTTGAGCTGGGTGCCGCCCACGGGCAGGAAGGTGCCCTCCTGCAGCACGCGCAGCAGCTTGACCTGGAGCGCGGGGGACATGTCGCCCACCTCGTCCAGGAAGAAGGTGCCGCCGTCGGCCACCTCGAACAGGCCCTTCTTGTCGCGCAGCGCGCCGGTGAACGAGCCGCGCGTGTGGCCGAAGAGGGCGCTCTCCAGGAGGTTGTCGTTGAAGGCCGAGCAGTTCTGCACCACGAAGGGCTGGTCCTTGCGAGGCCCGTTGTGGTGGATGGCGCGGGCCACCAGCTCCTTGCCGGTGCCGGACTCGCCGTTGATGAGGACGGTGGAGTCGGAGTTGGCCACCTTCTCCATCAGCCGGAACACCTCCATCATCGGCCCGGACCGCCCGATGATCTTCTCGAAGCGGTAGCGGTCGCTCATCTCCGAGGTGAGCGAGTGGAGCGTCTCGTCCTTGCGGGACAGCTCCACCTCGTAGTTGGCGATCTCCGTCACCGCGAACTCGAGCAGGTCGGACAGCTTGCTCAGCTCGGCGCCGTCCAGCACGGGCACCCGGTCCCCGGCGCGGTCCAGGTCCGAGTTGGGCGGGGCGAACTGGAGCATCTTCGCCTTGAGCACCTCCGCGTCACGCGCGCTGAGCGGCTGGCGGGCGAAGCCCTCGACGAAGAGGAAGCCCTCGTACTCGTTGTTGATATAAAGAGGGGCCCCGACGAGAGTGAAGTTGAGGTGGCAATCGTGGAAGAGCGCCCGGCGCAGCTTCTTGCTGGCCCTGAATTTCTCGTGCAGTACCCGCACCGACTGCCCGCAGCGCCGCAGCCCCTCCTTGGAGAAGAGCGACATGCGGCAGAAGTCGTTCGGCGGCGGGACGATGTCGCCGCGCTGCCAGTCGTGCACCACCCCATGCCTGTCCGCGTACGAGAGCTCCACCTGCCACCACTTGCGGATGACATCTCTCAGCATGATGATGGTGTGCAGGTTCAGGTGCTTCTCGAAGTCCATCCCCACCTCCGTGTGCCCCCTCGCTCGGGGCTGGGGACACCGGGTCGTCGGAAATCGAATCCTCGTCTCTCATACCCCATGAACGGGCTTTATCCGCACCCATCTCTCCCGTGACTACCTCCACTCACACTCGCAGTGGATCCGGGCATGGCCACGAGCACGACCACGGCGAGGGGCATGACCACCACCATCACCACCATGGGCATGGACACGGCCATGGGCACGGCCCCCGGAAGGGGAGCCTGGCGGAGGAGCGGCGGAAGGATCAGCGCCGGCTCATCTTCGCGCTCGTCCTGACGGCGACCATCGCCCTGGCGGAGGCGGTGGGGGGCTGGCTGACCAACTCGCTGGCCCTCATGTCCGACGCGGGCCACATGCTGACGGACGTGTCCGCCCTGGCGCTCAGTCTGGTGGCCCTCTGGTTCGCGGGCAAGCCGGCGGACGTGAAGAAGACGTACGGCTACTACCGGATGGAGATCCTCAGCGCGCTGCTCAACGGCATCATGCTGCTGGGCATCACCGGCTTCATCCTGGCGGAGGCCTGGGAGCGCTTCCGCGCGCCGTCGCCAGTGGACCTGGGGCCCATGGCGGTGGTCGCCACGGTGGGCCTGCTGGCCAACCTGGGAGCGCTGGGCTTCCTGCACCGCACCCACTCCATGAATGTGCGGGGCGCGTTCCTGCACGTGCTGGGGGACACGCTGTCGTCGGTGGGCGTGCTGATTGGCGCCGGCATCATGGCGCTCACCGGCTGGTTCGTGGTGGACCCCATCATCTCGGTGGTCATCTCCGTGGTCATCGTGGTGGGCGCGGTGCGCCTGGTGCGCGACGCGGTGGACGTGCTGATGGAGGCGGTGCCCGCGCACGTGGACATGGCTCAAATCAAGGAGCTGATGTTGCGCGTGAAGGGCGTCACCGCCGTCCACGACTTGCACGTGTGGACCATCTCCAGCGGCGTCTACGCGCTGTCGGCGCACCTGGTGGTGCTGGACCCCATGGTCTGCAACAACGACGAGATTCTCTCGGCGGTGAAGCACGACCTGTACGACAGGTTCGGCATCGACCACACCACCATCCAGATCGAGAGCGAGACCTACGCCCACCTGGGCGAGGTGCACTGAGGCCCGGGCTGCCCCGGGTCCCCGTGACTCCACCCTCAATGAGGCAATGAGGCCCGCCTTCCCGTTGCCCTCGTGGGCAGCCGCACGTGGCGCAAAGGACGCTCACTGCGGGTTCACCTTGCACCGCTGGGACGGGCGGACAATCCTCCGCGGCCCATGAGCGTGCTGGACAAGGTGCTGTCGTTGAGGCCGGGGAACACGGTGGCCCGGGTGGGCGCCGGCTCGCGCATTCCGCTGCTGAACCCGCGCGAGCTGCTGCGCGCCCTGGCGCGTACGCCGGTGGCGCTGCCCTGCATTCCCGTGCAGGCCAAGGGGGCGCTGCCGGGCCTGCTGCGCGCGGCGCGGGCGGAGGACGCGGTGCTGGGGCTGGCGTGCCCGCACCCGCTGGCGGACCGGGGCGCGGCGGAGCGCTTCGTGGCCGCGGTGCACGAGGCGGCGGTGGAGGCCGAGCACGCGCGCCCGCTGTTCCTCCAGGCCGGGCCGGTGCGCGTGGCCCGGGTGGATGGGGACGCGCTGGGCCCGCTGCAGGAGGGCCTCTTCCGCGTGGTGGACGCGGGCTTCACGCTGGTGTCGCTGGACCTGTCCCGGCTGGACTCCTACGCGGCCGTGGAGGCGCTGAACGTGCTGGCGGGCCCGGTGTCGGAGCGGGAGCTGTCGCTGGAGCTGACGGCCCCGGCCTCCTCGGGTGGAGACCCGCTGGACGCGTACCGCACGCTGCTGGAGGGGCTGCGGCAGTGGAAGGTGCCGGTGCGCTTCGTCCGCGTGGCGGAAGGGGCGCTGGGCGTGGGCGAGCCTGACGTGGAGCTGGTGCGGCGGCTGGTGGACCTGGCCGCGGACTATGACGCGGTGGTGACGGTGGGGGAGGTGGGCGCCGGGGTGCCGCGCGCCCTGCCCACCTACGTGGCGGCGGGAGTGCGCAAGGTGGACTGCGTGGGCGCTTTCGAGCGCCTCGCCCTGGGCGCCTGGCCTCCGGAGGTCCGCGCGAGCGTGGAGGAGAAGGCGGTGGCCGCGGGGCTGCCTCCGGGCGAGCTGCTCAGCGTCCTGGAGGAGCAATTGCCCCCGCTGACGCAGGGCGCGCGCGACAAGCTGGAGGCCCTGTGCTTCTCGGAGGCCATGGAGGTGGTCTCCGCCCTGGGCGCCACGCGCTCGGGCACGGGCTCCATGCACTTCCTGGCGGACCGCCGGGGCGACTAGCCACCAGCGCTGTACGGCGCCGCGAGGCGGTGTAGAAGGCTCGGCATGCGAATCGTGGCAGGGAGTGCGAAGGGCCGCGCGCTGGCGGGCCCCAAGCCGACGTCGATGCACATCCGCCCCACGGCGGACCGGGTCCGGGAGACCATCTTCAACATGCTGGGCCAGTTCCTGGACGGCCAGGGCGTGCTGGACCTCTACGCCGGCACCGGGGCGCTGGGGCTGGAGGCCCTGTCGCGTGGTGCCGGGCGGGCGGTGCTGGTGGACCAGGACCGCGAGGCCCAGGCCCTCTGCCGGGAGAACACGGACCACCTGGGCTTCACCGCGCAGGTGGAGCTGCTCGCGCAGCCGGTGTCCCGGGCGCTGGAGGCCCTGAAGCGGCGGAGCGAGCGCTTCGACATCATCTTCGCGGACCCGCCCTACGCCGCGCGCGTGGTGGAGACGGTGCTGGACGGGGTGGTGGGGGCAGGGCTCCTGGCGCCGTCCGGCATGGTGGTGGTGGAGCACGACAAGCGGGAAGCCGCCCCGGACGCCCACGCCGGGCTCACCCGGGAAGACCAGCGCCGCTTCGGGGATACCCTGGTCAGCTTCTACCGGGCCCCCTGACCATTCCTTGACCGGCTGTCTGGGGCGTCCGAGACTCGCTGTCGCATGCCGGTCGCCATCTATCCTGGTTCCTTCGATCCGCTCACCAACGGGCACCTGAGCCTCATCCAGCGCAGCCTGAAGATGTTCGATCGGCTCATCGTGGCCATCGCGGTGAACCCGAAGAAGACACCCCTCTTCACCGAGGACGAGCGCCGCCAGCTCATCCGCGAGGCGTGCGACAATGATCCGCGCGTGGAGGTGGACGCCTTCCACGGGCTGCTGGTGGACTACGTGAAGCGCCGCAACGTGGGCGTGGTCATCCGCGGCCTGCGGGCGGTGTCCGACTTCGAATACGAGTTCCAGCTCGCCAACATGAACCGGAAGCTGGCGCCCGACATCGAGACTGTCTTCATGATGACGGGCGAGGACTACTTCTACATCTCCTCCCAGCTCGTCCGGGAGGTGGCCTCCTTCGGCGGTGACGTGACGGGGCTGGTGCCCGCCAACGTGAACGAGAAGCTGAAGGCGAAGTTCGGCGGGCGGACGTAGGCGGCGTCTCACCCCTTGTCGGCCCGGGCGCTCCCGGGCTACGCAGCACGTCATGAAACTCGCCCGCCGGCTCCAGGCCATCAAGCCGTCCCCGACGCTTGCTCTCAACTCGCGCGCCAAGGCGCTTGCCGCCCAGGGTGTGGACGTGGTGGTGCTGGCGGCCGGCGAGCCGGACTTCGACACGCCGGACTACGTGAAGCAGGCCGCGGTGGACGCCATCCGCGCGGGCTTCACCAAGTACACGGCGACGAACGGCATCCCCGAGCTGCGCGAGGCCGTCTGCCGCAAGCTCGAGCGTGACAACAACCTGCGCTACACGCCGGAGCAGGTGCTGGTGACGTCCGGCGGCAAGCAGGCGCTCTACAACTTCTGCCAGGCGGTGCTGGATGAGGGCGACGAGGTCCTCATCTTCGCGCCCTACTGGGTGAGCTACCCGGACATGGTGCGGCTGGCGGGCGCCACCCCCGTCATCGTCCCCACGCGCGAAGAGGACGGCTTCGCGCCGGACCCGGACGCCATCCGCCGCGCGCTCACCCCGCGCACGCGCGCAGTCATCATCAACAGCCCGGGCAACCCCACCGGCGCCGTCTACTCGCGCGCCGCGCTGGAGGGCATCGCCGAGGTGCTGCGCCCCCACGACTGCTTCATCATCACCGACGACATCTACGAGAAGCTCCTCTACATCGACGAGCGGCTGGGCATCAGCGACGTGGCGCCGGACCTGGTGCCCCGGCTCGTCGTGACCAACGCCCTGAGCAAGTCGCACGCGATGACGGGCTGGCGCATGGGCTACGTGGCCGGGCCCCGCCCGCTGGTGGCCGCCATGCAGCTGGTGCAGGACCAGTCCACGTCCAACGCCTCGTCCATCGGCCAGAAGGCGGCGCTCGCCGCGCTCCAGGGGCCGCCGGACACCATCGCCACCATGGTGGCGGAGTACCGCGTGCGCAGGGACTTCTTCGTCGCCGGCCTCAACGCGCTGGACGGCATCCGCTGCCGCATGCCGGAGGGGGCCTTCTACGCGCTGGCGGACGTGCGCGGCCTCTACGGACGCAGCTACAAGGGCAAGCCGGTGACAGGCTCCATGCAGCTGTCGGAAATCCTCCTGGACGAGTTCCGCGTCGCCGCGGTGCCGGGAGACCCGTTCGGCGCCGAGGGCTACATCCGCATGAGCTTCGCCACCTCGCGCGAGGTGCTGCAGAAGGGCCTGACGCGACTGGGAGAGATGGTCCAGGCGCTACGCTGAGTGAGGGCCGGCCCGCTTTTGACTCGCCTCCAAGCCGGATGTTAGGGAATGCACGCCCTAACTCCGTGAAATGAGGCAAGTCATGAAAAGAATCCTTTCTGCCGCGCTGCTCGCGACGCTGGCCCTGCCGCTCGGGTGCGCGACGATTCTGGCGCCGAAGACGAACCCGCTGCCCATCAACTCCGCGCCGGACAAGGCCGACGTCTACATCGACGGCGTGAAGCGGGGCACGACGCCGCTCACGCTGGAGTTGGACCCGCGCCGCTCCTACACCCTCGTCTTCAAGAAGGAGGGCCTGGAGGACAAGGTCTTCGAGGTGCGCAACAAGGTCGGCGTGGGCTGGGTGGTGCTGGATATCCTCTTCGGCCTCGTGCCCGTCATCGTCGACGCGGGCACCGGCGCGTGGCACAGCCTGGACGCGGAGACCGTGCGCGTGTCGTGGCTGCCGCCCGAGCCGCCCGCCACGGGCCCCGGCGCCGTCAACTGCAACCTCTCCGGTACCGAGGCGTGGAAGAACGCCTCCGCCGTGGAGAAGAAGCGGATGCTGGATGAGTGCCGCCAGCAGGCCGCGCAGCCCGCCGCCGAGACGCAGTCGTAGTCGCGAGGCGCGCGTCTCGGAAGACGCGTGCCCAGGGCCCTGGTGCTGGCGCTCCGCGATGAGCGCCCGCCAGGGCCCGTTGCGTTCTCAGTCCGTGTAGGCGAAGGCGCGGTACTCGTCGCGGTAGGGCCGGAAGAGGAAGATGCCGGGGCGGCCGGAGAGGTTGCCCACGGCGGCCCACAGGTCCTTCTCGTTGCGCAGGTCCATCCCCAGCCGCGTGGGGGCCTTGCCGTACTTCTTCTCCATCTCCGCCAGCGGCAGCACCTCGATGTCGTAGAGGGTGATGAGGTCCGTGCGCTTGAGCCGGAGCTGCTTCACCCAGGCCACCACCAGCTCCTCCGGGGTGGCGTAGCGCTTGTCCTCGAGCTGGAACGGGTAGAACAGCTCGTTGGAGGCGCTGCGGACGTCCCCGGTGATGAGGCTCTGGAAGAGGAAGCGGGCGTCGTCCTGGATGTCCCTGCGGATCAGCTCCGCGCGGGACAGCTGCGGCTGGGAGTTGGGGTTGGGGAACGACTTGGGATCCACCAGCATGCCGTCCGGCCCGGGGGTTGGCGGGGAAGCGGGCGCTGCTGGCGTGGGCGTGGGAGCAGGCGCTGCCGGCGCGGGCGTGGGAGCAGGCGTCGGTGCGACCGGTGCGCTGCTCCGCTGCCTGGGCGGCGGCGCGGCGGGTGCCGGTGTCGGTGTCGCGGGAGCAGGCG
Organism: Pyxidicoccus trucidator; assembly: GCF_010894435.1. Lineage (NCBI taxonomy): Bacteria > Pseudomonadati > Myxococcota > Myxococcia > Myxococcales > Myxococcaceae > Pyxidicoccus > Pyxidicoccus trucidator. The sequence continues at coordinate 86,545 of NZ_JAAIXZ010000031.1, forward strand.
CCGCGGGCTCGGGAGTCGCTGTCGCGGGAGCGGGCGCCGCGGGCTCGGGAGTTGCCGCCGCGGGAGCGGGCGACTCGGGCGCGGGCGTTGGAGCGGCCTCGGCGGCCTCGGGCGTCGTGGGAGCGGCGGGGGCCTGGGCGAGGGCAGGGGACGCGAGGGAGAAAATCAGGGCCAGGGACCAGCGGCGCATGGAACCTCCGAAAGGGGGCGGAGCGTAGCAGAGGCTCGCGCATGGGGCCCGGGCTCCGTGCGAGCGGACAGCCCCGAATACAGTCCGTGCATGTCGCGGCGGAGGTTGGTATGGGGGCCCCCCGATGCCCAAGCGTACCGATATCCGCAAGGTTCTGGTGATTGGCTCGGGCCCGATTGTCATCGGGCAGGCCGTCGAGTTCGACTACTCCGGTACTCAAGCCATCAAGGCACTCCGGGACGAAGGCGTGGAGGTGGTGCTGCTCAACAGCAACCCCGCCACGGTGATGACGGATCCCGAGTTCGCCCACCGCACGTACATCGAACCCATCACCGTCGATGCGGCGGAGCGCATCCTCGCCGCCGAGCGTCCGGACTCGCTGCTGCCGACGATGGGCGGCCAGACGGCGCTCAACCTCGCCAAGGCGCTGGCGGAGCAGGGCATCCTGGAGAAGTACGGCGTGCGCCTGATTGGCGCCTCGCTGGAGGCCATCAACAAGGCCGAGGACCGGCAGCTCTTCAAGGCGGCCATGCAGAAGATCGGCGTGGCGCTGCCCAAGAGCGGCTACGCGACGACGCTGGACCAGGCCATGGCGCTGGTGGAGGAGATTGGCTTCCCCTCCATCATCCGCCCCTCCTTCACGCTGGGCGGCACCGGTGGCGGCATTGCCTACAACCGCGACGAGTTCGAGGCCATCTGCCGCTCGGGCCTGAAGGCCAGCCCCACCTCCACCATCCTGGTGGAGGAGAGCGTGCTGGGCTGGAAGGAATACGAGCTGGAAGTGGTCCGCGACTCGGCGGACAACGTCATCATCGTCTGCTCCATCGAGAACCTGGACCCCATGGGGGTGCACACGGGTGACTCCATCACCGTGGCGCCCGCGCAGACGCTGACGGACCGCGAGTACCAGCGGATGCGGCAGGCGTCGCTGGCCATCATCCGGGAGATTGGCGTCGACACGGGTGGCTCCAACATCCAGTTCGGCATCCACCCCAAGGACGGCCGCATGGTCGTCATCGAGATGAACCCGCGCGTGTCGCGCTCCAGCGCGCTGGCGTCGAAGGCCACGGGCTACCCCATCGCCAAGGTCGCCGCGAAGCTGGCGCTGGGCTACACGCTGGACGAGCTGCGCAACGACATCACCCGGGACACGCCGGCCTCCTTCGAGCCGACGCTGGACTACGTGGTGGTGAAGATTCCGCGCTTCAACTTCGAGAAGTTCCCGCACGCGGACCGGACGCTGACCACGAGCATGCGCTCGGTGGGCGAGGTGATGGCCATTGGCCGCACCTTCCCCGAGGCCTACATGAAGGCGCTGCGCTCCATGGAGCTGGGCCGCGTGGGCCTGGAGTCGCCGGACCTGCCCGACGAGAAGGAAGAGCGGGAGAAGGTGCTGCGCGAGGCCCTGCGGGTGCCGCGCCCGGAGCGCCCGTGGTTCGTGGCGCAGGCGTTCCGCGAGGGCATGACGGTGGAGGCGGTGAACGCGCTGTCCCACATCGACCCGTGGTTCCTGCGCTACATCGAGATGCTGGTGCGCGAGGGACAGACCCTCCAGGAGTACGGCCGGCTGGACCAGCTCCCGGACGACGTGCTTCGGCAGGCGAAGGCGCACGGCTTCTCCGACAAGTACCTGGGCAAGCTGCTCGGCTACCCGGAGGAGGAGGTTCGCGCGCACCGCCACTCGCGCAACATCCGTCCCGTCTTCAAGCGGGTGGACACCTGCGCCGCGGAGTTCGAGGCGTACACGCCCTACCTGTACTCCACCTACGAGGAGGAGGACGAGGCGCCGCCCACGGACCGGCAGAAGGTGCTCATCCTCGGCAGCGGCCCCATCCGCATCGGCCAGGGCATCGAGTTCGACTACGCGTGCGTGCACGCGGCCTTCGCGCTGCGCGAGGCCGGGTACGAGACGGTGATGGTCAACTGCAACCCGGAGACGGTGTCCACGGACTACGACACGTCCGACCGCCTCTACTTCGAGCCGCTGACGATTGAGGACGTGCTCGAGGTGTCCCAGCGCGAGAAGCCGGTGGGCGCGATTGTCCAGTTCGGTGGGCAGACGCCGCTGCGCCTGTCGGTGCCGCTGGAGAAGGCGGGCCTGCCGATTCTGGGCACGTCGCCGGACGCCATCGACCGGGCGGAGGACCGCGAGCGGTTCTCGAAGCTCATCGAGAAGCTGGGGCTGACGCAGCCGGAGAACGGGGTGGCGCGCAGCCACGCCGAGGCCTTCAAGGTGGCGGAGCGCATCGGCTACCCGGTGATGGTGCGGCCCTCGTACGTGCTGGGCGGCCGGGCGATGGAGACGGTGTACGACCAGGCCAGCCTGGAGCGGTACATGCGCGAGGCGGTGAGCGCGTCGCCGGAGCACCCGGTGCTCATCGACCGCTTCCTGAAGGACGCCATCGAGGTGGACCTGGACCTGGTCGCGGACCGGACCGGGGCGACGATGATTGGCGGGGTGCTGGAGCACATCCAGGAGGCCGGGGTGCACTCGGGTGACGCGGCGGCGACGCTGCCGCCGCACTCGCTGTCGCCGGACCTGGTGGAGCGGATGAAGGACCAGGCCATCGCCCTCGCGCGCGAGCTGGGCGTGGTGGGGCTGATGAACGTGCAGTTCGCCATCCAGGGGAAGACCATCTACATCCTGGAAGTGAATCCGCGCGCGAGCCGGACGGTGCCGTTCATCTCCAAGGCCACGGGCGTGGCGATGGCGAAGATCGCCGCGCTGTGCATGGTGGGCAAGACGCTGAAGGAGCTGGGCGCGACGCACGAGCCCGAGTTCAAGCACGTGGCGGTGAAGGAGAGCGTGTTCCCCTTCGCGCGCTTCGCGGGCGTGGACGTCATCCTCGGGCCGGAGATGAAGTCGACGGGCGAGGTGATGGGGCTGTCGGACGACTACGCGTCGGCCTTCGCCAAGAGCCAGCTCGCCGCCGGGGTGCGCCTGCCGAAGAGCGGCAAGGTGTTCATCTCGGTGAAGGACGACGACAAGCCGGCGGTGGTGGACCTGGCGCGGCGGCTGCGGAGCATGGGCTTCTCGCTCATCGTCACCGCCGGCACGCTGGCGTACCTGGCGACGAAGGGAATCGACGCGCAGGTGGTGCAGAAGGTGAAGGAGGGCCGGCCGAACATCGTCGACAAGATTGTCGACGGGGAAATCGTGCTGGTCATCAACACCACCTTCGGCAAGCAGGAGATCTCCGACAGCTTCTCCATCCGCCGCGAGGCGCTGATGCACTCGGTGCCGTACTACACGACGGTGCAGGCGGCGCGCATGGCGGTGGGCGCGCTGGAGGCGCTCAAGCGCGCGGACCTGTCCGTGAAGCCGCTCCAGGAGTACCTGGGCATCACCGGCGGCAAGCCGACGGGCGCGGGCAAGGGTGGCAAGCGGTAGCGGCCTTCACCCGGTGAAGTGACGCGCGCGGCCCTGCTCCTCCTGGGAGTGGGGCCGCATGCGTTTGGGGCGGCTCAGGCGGCGACGAAGTTCTTCCACTGCCGCATGTAGGTGATGAAATTCTCGGAGAGGCCCTCGCCCCGGAGCGTCTCGGGAGCGACGGGGGGCCGCTGGATGTCGCCACCGCGGCGGATGCGCTCGGGCCAGTCGTGGTTGGCGATGGCGGAGCGTCCGAGCGCCACGGCGTCGGCACCGAGCGCGAGCTGGGCTTCGGCCTCCTCGCGCGACCAGATGGCTCCGGCGACGACGATGCGGACGTGGGAGGGGAGGGCGGCGCGGAAGAGGGAGACGGCGTGCGCGTCGGGGCGCTTCTTCGTGTTGAGGGCGGAGCGCCAGAGGGACAGGTGGAGGATCTCCATGCCGTCCTCGACGAGCATCCGCGCGACGTCGAGCGTCTCGTCGAGGTCGAGCCCCTTGGCCTGGCCGAAGTCCTCGGGGGACAGGCGGACGGCGAGGACCAGCGAGGGGGCGGCGCGGCGGACGGCGCGCACGGTTTCACGGATGAGGCGCGAGCGGTTCTCCAGGGAGCCGCCCCAGCGGTCCTCGCGGCGGTTGTAGACGGTGCTGAGGAACTGGGAGAGCAGGTAGCCGTGGGCGCCGTGGAGCTCGACGGAGTCGAAGCCCGCGGTGGCGCAGCGGCGCGCGGCGTTGGCGAAGGCGTCGATGGCGGCCTGGATGTCGGCCTCGGTGCCGGCGCGGCACGAGGCGCCGTCTTCGGTGTGCTCGCTCGCGCTCCACTTCTCCAGTCCGCTGACGGCGGGGTCGGCGCGGAGCCCGCCGTGGAAGAGCTGGGCGGACACGAGCGCGCCGCCCTGGTGCAGCCGTGCCGCGAGGCGGGTGAGGCCGGGCAGCATTGCGTCGTCGTGGACACCCAGCTCACCGGCCCAGGCCTTGCCGTCCTGGGCGACGTGGGCGGCACAGGTCTCCACGAGGCCGAAGCCTCCGTCGGCGCGCTTGGCGAGGAAGTGCAGCTCGTCGTCGGAGAGCGTGCCGTCGGCGTGGCTCTGCATGTTCGTCAGCGGCGCGAGCCAGATGCGGTTGCGCGCGGTGACGTTCTTCCGGAGCTCGAGGGGGGCGAACAGGCCAGTCATGGCCTCAACGTAGCCCAATGAATCGCTACGCGGGGCGCTCACCCACGTGGCCCCGACTCAGGCGCCGATGGGAAAGGAGGGCAGGATCGCCCTCAGCCAGAGCCAGTAGAGCCCGCCCCCGATGGAAGCCACCGAGAGCACCAGCTCCACCGGAGGGGCGAAGCGGCTGCGGCGCAGGAGGAGGAGCAGGGGGAGCGCCAGGAGGACGAGCGTTGCCTGCCCCAATTCGACACCCACGTTGAACCCGAACAGCGCCGAGGTCAGCTCCGAGCGCGACAGCTCCAGCTCGGCGAGGGCCGAAGCAAAACCGAAGCCGTGGAGCAGCCCGAAGGCGAAGGCGAGCATCCAGCGCTTGTCGCCCTTCTTGCCCAGAAGGTTGAGGGTGGCCACGACGATGATGGAGAGCGCGATGGCGCTCTCCACCCATCGCGAGGGCAGGGACACCACCGAGAGGGTGGCGAGGGCCAGGGTGATGGAATGGGCCACCGTGAAGGAGGTGACCACCAGGAGCAGCCTGCGCCAGGACGAGCCCGCCAGGAGCAGCCCGAGCAGGAAGACCAGGTGATCGTAGCCCTCGACGATGTGCTTGACGCCCATCCAGATGAACCCGGGGAAGCCGTGCTCCTCCCCTCCCTTGCGCGCGAAGGTGATGTCGGGGTGCGAGGCCTCGACGACCTGGCGGCGGGTCTCCCCATCGATGTCGGTGAGGACGATCAACGACTGGCCCTCACCCGTCACGCGCTGGAGGAAGCCGAAGGTTTGCTTCAGGGCGCCCCGGGCGGGACAGCTCGCCGTGGCCGAGAGGCGGAAGTTGCCGTCGCCTGGCTCCATCTCCATGGGGAGCAGCTCACAGGGCTCGCCTCCCGCTGACAGCGCTGAAGCCCCAAGGGTCGCCGAGAAAACCGTCATCATGAACTCGTCGGGCGGAAGCTGGGCCCAATTGGGGCCGAGCAACTCTTCGACGGAGTCCTTCCGGATCGTCAGCATCTGCAGGACGCGATCCTGCTCGACCTGCACGCTCAGCGTGGACATGTCGAGGGGATGGCCAGCGGCCGGCGAAGCGGCCAGCGAAAGAACGACAACCACCAGCAGCGAGCGCATGTATCACCACTGAAAACGAAGTGACCGGTCAGGTCGAGCAGCGGGTTCCCTCACCTCGCGCCCTGCGGATTTCCTGTTCCCGAACCTTGAGAAGCGTGTTAATCGCGTTTTGTAAGAATTCTTGAATGGGGGCTTTAGCATGAAAATCGGTTTTGTGTCCGCAGCTGCCGCCTGGTGGTTGGCGGGGTGCCTGGCGCTGGGCTGTGGACCTCAAGAGGGTGAGGAGGATGACCTCGGCGCGTCCCGGCAGCCCCTGGTCTACGCGAGGACCACCGAGTTCGTCGCCACGCATGACGCCCGTATCAAGGAGCGGCTGCCGACCACGAACTACGGCACGCACTCCCCGATGTGCGCCCAGATCGAGACTGGCGGCACCGATGAGTGGGTCGTCTTCAAGTTCAACACCACGGGTCTGGTGGCTCCCGTCTCCCGGGTCACGCTGCGTCTGTACCTCGGAGTCGACGGCGGCACGCCGCACAACTTCCGCGTCTACAACAGCACCAACACGACCTGGGACGAGACGATCACCTGGAACACGCGGCCCACTCCTGGGACGGCGTTTGTCACGGTCCCCGGAGGCTCGGCTGACAACTCCTACTTCGACATCGATGTCACGCCGCTCATCAACCCGGCGTTGACCACCCAGACGCTCATCATCCGGCCCGTGGCGAGCACCGACACCAACGCCCTGTGTCTCGTGGACCGGGCCAGTGCCACCATCCTCCAGGGCGAGAGCACGCAGCCCCGGCTGGTCGTGGACTACTTTGGCGCCGTTCCCTCCGCCGATGCGCTCGTGGATGAGGCCGCTCCCACCACCAACGCCGGCTCCGCCACCACGCTCGCGCTGTCGGCCACGTCGCCGGCCCGGCGGGCCTATCTCCAGGTCCCCATCTCCCGGCCCCTGCTCAACGACCTGCGCGGCATCCAGCTGCATGGCGCCTCCATCCCCGCCGGTGTGGGCAGTCCGCGCGGCCGGGTGATGCTGCGGCTGTACCCGACCACCACCGTGAGCGGCACGAGCGCGCTCGTCTACGCGCCCCCCTCGGGCACCCACTGGACCTGGAGTGAGAGTGGACTGACCTGGGACAATCAACCCGCGGGCACGACGGCCCTGAACGCCACCGCCATCGCCAGCCTCTCCAACACGGTGGCCGGCCGCTGGATTGAGGTGGATGTCACCCAGGCCGTCGAGAACGCCATCGCCTGGTCGGACACGCTGAGCACCACGAAGCAGGACCTGTCGCTCGACCTGCTGCTGGCTGGAGGCACGGGGACGTTCGCCTCGAAGGAGGACCCGACCCTCAAGCCCATGCTGGTCTTCATCAGCGACCAGCTGCCAACGGTGAAGACCGACGGCATCTGCGGCCGGGGCGAGGACTGCGCCAGCAGCCCCACCGATTGCGGAGTCTGCGCCACGGGCGCCAACCGGGGCGCGTACCTGCCCGTCTGGGGCGATCTGCACCGCCATGGTCTGGGCGATGGCGGGGATGGCTGGGATGGGACGCAGCTCCGGACCCACACCACCAATGTGCTCAACTATCTCAAGAACACCGAGAAGTTGGACTTCGTGTCGCTCTCCGAGCACGTCAACAATGGCGGCTGGAAGAACGTGGCGGGCTTCGACCGCCAGGAGGAGTCCATCGATGCCACGCGCGTGAGCGAGCGGTTCATTCCCACGATGGGAATGGAGAACGGCACCGCCAATGGCGCGATCGAGACTCACATGAAGTTCGACATCGCCAGCATGGCGGTGGGCACCTATTCCGCGGTCAAGCTGAGGATCAAGGTCCAGAACGCTTCGGCCGATGGCCAGTTCAAGGTCCGCCGGCAGATTCGCTGCAGCGGCGCCAACACCTTGAGCCCGGCCTGGTACAGCATGGCTACCCCGGCATGGAAGGATCGGTGGAACCGGTCCTGGGATGAGAAGAAGGACCTCTTCTCCGGCAATATCCCCCTCGAGACCTGGTACGACATCGACGTCTCGGAGCTGCTGCTGACCAATGGGACGCTCTATACGAAGATGAGCGGGGATTGCTCGCCGGAGCCGGACACCCTGAGCAACGTGGTGCTGGCCATCACGGTGGGCACCGTCACCACGGATGCCCTGGGCTTCTACACCCGAGACAGCGGGGCCGCCAATGCGCCCCGGCTGGTGTTCTTCGTCGGTGGCGTGGAGCAGGCGGGGCCGATCTCCACCAATGCGGACCAGCGCTTCGACAGCAGGAATGATGGCGCCAGCAACACGGGTACCCATTCCAGCACCGAGCCGACGACGGGCATCGACCTCACCAACTTGACGACCGATACGGGCAACTTCTCGATGGGGCACTTCAACGTCCTGTTCCCGGCCGTCGGCCTCAACATGCAGACATACAGCTGGACGAACGGAGTGACCCGGCGGTGGTCTGACGCGAAGACAAGCAACCGCGTGTACTACGACTACCTGGATGACACGGCCAATGACTGGCTCGGGCAGATCAACCACCCCTTCAGCATCGACTTCCCGCTGGTGGACATGACGGTGGAGACGACCGCCATCGCCCGGATGGCCACCTACGAGCTGAGTGGTGGAAATCTGGAGAAGTGGACGAACACGGCCTACTACGCGAACTCCTGGCAGCCGAAGATCAATCGCTACCTCCAGTATGTCCGCCACGGGTGGCGGGTGGCCCCGGCGGCCAACTCGGATGCGCACTGTCACTGCACGACGTCGCCGTGCACCATCACCGATCACAACTGTCCCTCGACGCTGACAGGGACCCGGACGGGCATGTGGACCCTGGGGCGCAACTTCGCGCACCTCAAGCAGGCCCTGTCCCAGAAGCGGGCCTTCGCGGTGCAGAATGGTCCCGGCATCGAGGACAAGAATGTCTACGTTGCGCTGCAGGCCACGCAGTCCTCGGCGTTCGACTCGAGCTGGTGGATGGGCAGCGTCCTGCCCAACCGCAATGCCTGGACGCTGACGGCGTTCGCGAAGAACTTCAACGACACGGGCACCCTGAAGATCAACAGGATCACCCTGCACGACGATGACGGGTACGGAGCCATTGCCACGCTGCAGTGTGGCGCCATGTCCTCGTGCAGTGGCTCCTTCAACTACACGCCGTCCGCTGCGAACAAGGCCGTCATCGCCGTGGCCGAGCTGTCGTCTGGCCACTACGTCGTCTCGGCCCCGATGTTCTTCTAAGGGGCTCGCGGTTCATGGCCCCGGAGGGGGAGCGCCTCCTCCGGGGCTGAGTGTGTCGCCTGGACGGTGAAGTGGGCCCCGTTGGGGGCCGCCTCGCGGGTAACGCTTGCGGTGCTCCGCCTCTCCTCTAGAGGATGGGCGGCCATGGCTGACACGAAGCGCCGCTACGGAAGCTGGGTCGCAGTGTGCGTGCTGTTGCTGAGCGTGGGCCTGTGGTGGGCCTTCTCTCGGAACCCCGGTGCTCCACCTTTCACGGAGCCACCCGGTGCCACTCCATCCCGCGCGCGTTCCGAGGCTCCCAGCGCGACACCGGCCACACCCCAGCAAGCCCAGGCGGCTCCCTCGGACGAGGCGCCGGCTCCCGTGCTGCGGCTTCCTTCGGCACGCCGCACGGACGCTCCCGGAGGCGCACCTGGAGCCTTCTCCGGCCGGGTCGTCTCCGCCACGAGCGGGCAAGGCGTTCCGTCCGCGGAGCTGACCTTCGCCGGCCCCACGGGTGCCGCCAGCATCCGCACCGACGACGCAGGCACCTTCCGCTTCCTGCCGGACCGCGAAGGGCTCTGGCAACTCGCCAGCGTTCGCGCGGAGGGCTTCCTGCCCTTCGGCCCGGAGTGGGGCCAGAGCCCCATCCGCCTCACGGCACGTCCCGGCAGTGGCGTGGAAGGGCTGCTGCTGGCCCTCACGCCCGAGGAGTCCTGGATCGTCCGTGTGGAGGACGCGACGGGCAAGCCACTCACGGGTGCACAGGTGCGGCTGCTCACCGGCCGCACCGGAGAAACGGTGCTGTTCCCCACCAACGACCAGTTCACGACGGGCCCGGACGGCGAGGTCCGCCTCAATGCCCCCGAGGGCTCCACCGTGGAAGCCCGCCACCTGGGCCATGCGCCCGCCAGGGCCGAGCTGAGCGCCCGCGTCCCGGGTCGTCGCCTGGTGCTGCGTCTGTCTCCAGAAACCACGCGCGCCAGCGAAGTCCTCGCGGGCCGCGTGGTGGACGAAGCGGGCACCCCCATTGCGAGTGCCGGTGTCCAGGCCGAGTATCCTCGGGGTCAGCGTCTCCCGGGCGCCGAGGCCGGCGATGTGTCCGAGGCCATGACTGACGCCGACGGACGCTTCCTCCTGGAGCATCTGCCTCCCGGCCGCTACGACGTGTACGCCGCAATCCTCGGCCGGATGAGCACGACGCTCTCCAACGTGGAAGCAGGCCGGCGTGACCTGGTGCTGACCCTGGCCCGAGGCGCCCGCCTCACCGGCCGCGTGCGCGATGAGCGCGGAGCTCCCGTCGCCTCCTTCCAACTGGAGCTCCAGCTTCACCGGGGCCCCCTGGAGCGAGAAGGCGGTGCGGCGCTGACCGTGGTGGACCCGGAGGGCCGCTTTACAGTGGAAGGGCTGGCTCCCGGCACCTACACCTTGCGAGTCGCAGCGCACGGGCTGGCTCCAGCCGCCCCTACAGTGAACGTGGCCCCGGGCGCAACGGAGGCGGGCCCCGTGGAAATCACCCTGTCGCCCGGAGTCCGCCTGGAAGGGCAGGTGGTGAAGCCCAAGGGCGGAGGGCCCATCGCCGGAGCCCGCGTCCAGGTGGAACACGGACTGTACGGCGCGACGCTCGCCACGGTGTTCGACGCCATGACCGACGCGTCCGGCCACTTCACCGTGGACGGACTTGCGGCGGGGACGGTCAGCCTGTCCGTGAGTGCGACGGGCCATGACACGCGCATCGTGGACCGCGTGACGGTGGGTCCAGGAGCACCGCCCCTGGCTCCCATCGAGCTGACTGCCGTAGCCGATGGCGGGACGGAGCGCGTGGAGATGGTGGGCATTGGCACCGTGCTGGGCCCGCGCGATGACGCGCTGGTGCTCGGCCAGGTCATCCCCTCGGGCGGCGCGCACGAGGCGGGGCTGAAGCCCGGGGATGCCATCGTCAGCATCGACGGCACGCCCGTGGTGGAGATGGGCTTCCCCACCGCCGTCCAGCGCATCCGGGGGCCGGAGGGGAGCCGTGTCCTGCTGGGCCTCCGGCGGGCAGGCCGTTCCGAGGTGGAGGACGTCTGGGTGGTCCGCCGGAAGCTCCAGCTCTAGGGCGTACTCGCGCCTCCGACGGTGCGTGGCTGGACGCTTGGGAACCTGCCGGGTATGTCCGGCACGCAGTCCTTTTCGAGCCTGACGGTGGAGGGTACCGTCGGGGCCTCTTCTCACCCCGTGCCAACAGCTCCGCCAGGAGAGCCCGTATGTCGTCCCACGCCCCCGACTTCGATCTTGCCTCCGTGGACGTGGAGGGCTTCCACCGGGAGCTGAAGGCCCTTCGTGAGGAGCTGGACGCGTCACTCGGCGAGCCGGACGCGGCGCACCTCCGGAAGATCGAGCGCTGGGGCAGGGCGGCCACCGTGCTGGGCGTGGCGACGTGCTGGCTGGCGCCGAACCCGTTCAGCGCCGCGGCGCTCAGCCTGGGCCGCTCCACGCGGTGGCTGCTCATGCACCACGTGGGGCACCGGGGCTATGACCGCGTCCCCGGCCTGCCCGAGTCCCGCACCGGCAAGGGCTTCGCCAAGGGGAATCGGCGCTACCTCGACTGGCTCGATTGGATGATGCCGGAGGCGTGGAAGTTCGAGCACAACGTCCTCCACCACTCGCACACCGGCGAGGACGCGGACCCGGACCTCCTCGAGCGCAATGCCGAGGGCACGCTGCGCAACCCGAGCCGACCGCTCGCGCTCCGCTACGTCCAGCTCGCGCTGCTCGCCCTCACCTGGCGCGCCAGCTACTACGCGCCGGAGACGCTGAGCTCGCTGCGTCGCAAGGGCCGACGCAAGGGTGGGGACCTCACGAGCGCGGAGCTGAAGGAGCTGCTGCTCCAGTGCTACCTGCCGTACGCCGCTGTCTGGTTCGGCCTCTTCCCCTCGCTGTTCCTGGTCATCGGCCCGTGGGCGGCCTTCAGCGCGCTGTGCAACTCGGTGATGGCGGACGTGCTCACCAGCCTGCACACGTTCCTCGTGGTGGGGCCCAACCACACCGGCGAGGACCTGTACCGCTTCGACACGCCTCCCGAGGGCCGTGGCGCGCGCTTCGTGCAGCAGGTGATTGGCAGCGCGAACTACCGGACCGGCGGGGACCTGAACGACTTCGCCCACCTGTGGCTGAACTACCAGATCGAGCACCACATCTGGCCGGACCTGCCCATGCTCAAGTACCGCGAGGCGCAGCCGAAGGTGCGCGCCCTCTGCGAGAAGTACGGCGTCCCCTACGTCCAGGAGAGCGTCTGGACGCGCGCCCGGAAGATGGTGGATGTCGTCGTGGGCAAGAGCTCCATGCGGCGGCTCGCGCCTCGCAAGGCCGAGGCGGAGGACCTCGCGCCCGAGAGTGTCGCGGTCCCTGCGGCCTGAAGCTCCGGCTTCGGGTCTCAGGCCTTGCGTCGGCGTACGGGGACCACGGGGCCTTCCTCCAGCGCCTTCACCGTGGCAGCGGGCGGGCTCTCATGACGCACGGCCTGCACGTCCACCACGCGCGAGCCATCCGGAGGTACCGGCGGCCCGAGCGTCACCACCAGCACCCGGTAGGCCTCCTCCAGCCGCTTGTGCAGCTTGGTGAAGATGATCTGTGCGGTGCCGGGCATGTCCTCGGTGTAGGTGAAGTACCAGCGCAGCTCGTCCAGGCGCTCGTAGAAGAAGTCCACCACCGCCTGCTCCTGCTCGGAGAGGTAGATGAGGTTCTCGAAGGCACCGCTCGCGTAGCGTGAGGAGATGGCGCCCAGCAGGGGCTCGCGGCTGCGCAGGCGCGAGAAGAGGGCGAACATCTCGTCACGGCGGGCTTCCAGCCGGCGCATGATGCCGGCTGCGTCCATTGCGAGCAGATTGCGGACGCGAGCGGCCATCTCCTCGGCCTTCTTGCGACGAGCCATGGCCCGTGAGCCTACCTCTCCGTGCCGCCGGGACCAACTGGCCGGGGGCGTCAGTAGACGCGCAGCAGGCGGGCCTGGCAGACGAAGCGCGGGTTGCGGAAGTCGATGACCTCGATTTCCCCCGTGGTCTCATCGAAGCGGCCGGCGAGCATTCCCGCGGCGAGCGCCGCGGCCACGTACGCGGCGTCCTGGCCCTTCAGCTCCTTGAGCTTGCGGAGGTACACGACGCGGCCCTCCACGGACCACAGGGTGTGGATGCCGTCGGGCCGCACACCCCGGGCCTCGTCGGACGGAGGCGCGAGCTTCGCCAGGGCAGGTGGCACGCCGCTCAGGACATATGCGTCGTAGGCCTTGTTCCCGCTCGTGGAGACGAGCTTCGCGTCGCGCAGTGTCCCGTCGGGGCCCTGGTGCAGCTCCAGGGTGACGACGAGCTTGTTGCCCCCGCCCCCCGCGAGCTTCTGCACCTCGTCCCCGGCCTGGACGCGGGCGCGCAGGGACTCCATCCACTCCACGCCACGCTCCTCACGGTTCTGGAGTGACTGGAGCTGCTCGGACACGGTGGGCGCGGCGGCCACCGGCCCCGTGCCGGGATTGCCCGTCGCGCCGAACCTGCTGGCCTGGTTGGCCCACGAGTGTGTGGCCTGGTCCAGCAGGCGGATGCCGTCGAACACGGGAGCATCCTCGAGCGACTTCTCCAATGCCTCGCGGAGCCGGCTGAAGTACGGGTCTATCTGCCCATTGGCCACGCGGAGCTCGGCCTGCCTGTCCTCGACGAAGACCTGCACGCGCCCGGAGACGCGAGCGGTTTCCTGGGCGGCGAGGACCTCGGGCGACAGGCTCGGGTCTCCGGGGCGCAGTGTGTGGCCGCTCTGGGTTTTGGGGCCGGTAATGGGCGGGCCTCCTGGCATCAGCGAGGGTGGGAGTGGGAAGAAGCCGCTCCCCGCCGAGCGGGACGGCTTCGGTGCGTCGGGTGGCACCTCGGGTCCCTGCGCCACGGTAGGGGCGGTTCCGGAGGGTGCGGGGCCGGTCGCCGGGCCCGTGAGCGGCGCCACGCTTTCTGATGGTGGTTTCTCCGACGGTGCTACTTCGGAAGGCGCCGGCGTGGCCGAGGCCACGGTCGGCTCGGCTTCGTCTTGCGATGGAGACGAGGATGGCAGCTCCCTGTCCGGGGGTGGGATGGGCGACGAAGCGACTCCTGGGGTTGGAGCTTCGGACTCGACGGGCCGCTCGCGACGGGGACGGGGCTTGCGGATTGGCGGAGGCTTCGCGAGCAGCTCCTCGGGGGGAGTCGGTGGGGGCGTGGAAGGCTCCACCGTGGGGCGGGTGATGATCTCCACGACGAGCGGCTCGTGGGAGGGCCGCGGTGGTTTCGGGATGGCCGGAGGCGTCACTCCCCAGAGGAGGGCGAGCAGCGCCACGTGGATGGCGAGTGAGGCCAGCGCGGCCCACCCGAGGCGTTGAAACCGCCGCATCGCTACTCCCAGCTTCCCTGGGGAATCGCCTCGGCTCGTCCGATGGCGGCTCTCCGCTCCGGCCCTGCGCGCTCCATCAGCATAACGGTCATGGGGCGCCTTCCGCGGACCCTACGGGGCAAGGCTCACGACATTGCGTGGAGTCCCCGACGCTTCACCCGCGTGAAATGCTGCCACGCGGACGGCCGCGATGGCTTCCGGCCCCGGGTGGAAGTGGCACTCCTCCTGAGGCAGGAGGGACCTCCGCCTCGCGACCTACGACTGGGGTTGGAGGGGAATCGCGGCCTCGTGAGCGGTGCCGGGAGCATCTGGAGTATCCTGTTCAAGCTGCTCCCGTGGACGGGCGCCTCCCGCCCGGAAAGGTTCAGGGCCGCGATGGACTACCGGAAGCTGTTCCAGGTGCGGGAGCCAGGCGGGGTGCCGGGTTGGTGAGCGACGCGAAAGCGGAGCCGTTGGCGGACCCGGTGCGGCAGCTCGTCGCCGAGGCCTGGACCTTCCGTCGGCAAGTGGAGCTGGACGCGGAGCTGCGCTTCACACGGCTGGCGGGGCAGCTCGCGCAGTTGGGTGCGCCCGAAGCGCTGGTCTCGCTGGCCGGGCGCGCTGCGGAAGACGAGCGGCGCCACGCGGGCATGTGCGAGCTGTTGGCGCGAGCCTACGGCCGGGTGGACATGCCACCCGCCCCGCTGGCGGCGGAAGAAGTGGCGCCCGCCGGCATGGCCCTGCGCGAGCGGGTGCTCTACGAGGTGGTCGCGGCCTGCTGCATCACCGAGACGGAGAGCACCGCCGTGCTGACGACGCTGCTGGTTCCGGAAGGGGCGCCCCGCGTGAGAGCGGTGCTGCGCGACATCCTCCGGGACGAGGTGGCGCACAGCCGACTGGGCTGGGCGTGGCTGTCGCACGAGCATGGAGCGGGGACGGTGTCCTTCCTGTCGCGCCATGTGCCGTCCATGCTGGAGGGGACTGCCTCACCCCGGCTCTTCGCACCGGGAGCGCCGGAGGAGGAGAGCCCCGCGCTGCTCAAGCACGGCGTGCTGCCACACACGCGCAAGCGGGAGACGTTCGTGCGGGCGCTGCGCGACGTGGTCTTCCCGGGCCTGGAGCGCTTCGGAGTGGACACCGCGCCCGCGCGAGCGTGGGTGGAACGACGGAGCGCGGCGGGCGCCTAGCGTGCACGGCCGGTGTCCCTGCTACGTTCGGGGGCATGGTGCTCAAGATCGTCCAGGCAGGGGAGCCGGTGCTCCGGCAGAAGGCTCGCGATTTGACTCCGGAGGAGATCTCCAGTCCGGAGGTGCAGCGGCTCATCGGGTTCATGTGCGACACGATGCGCGACGCGCCCGGCGTGGGGCTCGCGGCGCCGCAGGTGGGCGTGGGGCTGAGGCTGGTGGTGGTGGAGGACCGGGCCGAGTACCAGGCGGGCGTGTCCCCAGCGGACCTGGCGTCGCGCGAGCGGGCCCCGGTGGCCTTCCACGTGCTCATCAATCCGAAGCTGGTGGTGGAGGACCCGACGCCCGCGGAGTTCCACGAGGGGTGCCTGAGCGTGAACGGCTTCGCGGCCCTGGTCTCGAGGGCAAGGGGCGTGCGCGTGGAGGCGTTGAACGAGCATGGCCAGCCGGTGACGGTGAGCGCGAAGGGCTGGTATGCGCGCATCCTCCAGCACGAGTGCGACCATCTGGACGGCACGCTGTACCTGGACCGGATGGAGACGCGGAGCTTCGCCACGGCGGAGAACCACCGCCGCCACCAGGCGGGGCGCACCACCGCCGAACTGCGCGCGGCACTGGGGTTGCCCGAGCGGAAGGGGTAGGGCGGCCGGCGTCAGTCGAGGAACCGGCGCTCCCAGCGGAGGAGTTCCTCGGGCGTGAAGCCCATCCCCAGGCTGTAGGGGTGCTCCTCGCGGAAGAGCCAGGGCTCCAGCACGCGGGCGAGCTCCCGGTAGGCGGGGAGCGTCTTGCCCTGCTCGATGTCACCGGCCTCCGGCCAGTCGCCGAGGGCGATGACAGCGCGGTCGCCGTCCAGGGGCTCGACGGTGGTGCCGGGAGTCTTGAGTTGGCTTCGGAGCGTGGCCACGCCGCCAAGCCCGTTCAATGCGGGCTGGCCCAGGAAGGTGAGCCACGAGGGGCCGCGTACCTTCGTGCCAATCTCCCATGCGACGTGCTCTAGCGGGAGGATGTCCAAGCCAGGGTAGCGGAAGCAGTGTTGGCGGACTTGTTGAGGCATGCCGGCGATGTCGAGCTCACCATTGTACGCGAGTCCTGCATGGCCGGAGCTGAAGGGGAGCCTGCTGGCCAGCTCCATCGTGAGCGCGCGGACCCGTTCCGGGCCGTGCTCTTCCAGATATTCGGTAGGAAGACAGAATTGAACCGCGCAGACGGCGTTCAGTCCGTCTTCACGGGAAAGGAGCTCCAGCGATTTTCCGAAATACTTAACCCTGTATCGGTACTGGGCATCTTTCGCGTCGTGCAGCGTCAAGAGGGGAGAAGGCCATGAGAGCTTCTCGTTTACGTATTTCCACCCTGCTTCATCCAGATCCTGCCAATCACCTTCGAGGTCCGCATATCGGCCGATTGAATTTGGACCTACCGCGCGCAGATATGTCTGCAAAGCGTCAATGAGTGCTGGCGCCACTTCTGCATGGGGTTGGCGCATGTAGAAGGAGAGGCTCAGTCCTTCGCGCACCAGCAGGTAGCCGTCGTCAAAGGTGAGGCGGAGCCTCGGGTAGTGCTCATTCACGGCAGGATTCCCCAGCGGGGCAGCACACGTAGGGCTTCGGCTCCCAGCGCATTCTCATACACCTGCTTTTGCGAGTTGCCTGCATAGGGGTGTCCCAAGGGGTACTGACGCCAGTCTGTCGCGTCGATAGTCATGCAAGGAAACTTGAAGTCGTAGATCGCCTCCGCTTCGAGCGGGTCTCCTGAGTGGATGACGACATCCGGCACCAGCGTGCCCGTCAGCTCGTCGCTACACCCCATGCGCAGCAGGGACCGCACGTCCTCGTTGCTGACGAGCTTCAATGCTCCTGACTTCGGGTCAAAGCGGTAGCGCTGCTCCAGGCTGAACCTGCCCGGGATTTGCTCATCGAGCGCCTCTCGGACACACGCCAGGGCCACCTCGTGCATGACACAGCCAAGCTGCATCGCGAGAGTGATGCGCCGGCCTGACTTCGCGTCGTCCACCTCCTCGTTGCACTCCTTGCGTGTCGGACTCCTTCCACCCAGGTGGTCCACGAGAACCTGCGAGCGCGCGTGCTCCGCGCAGGCCTTGAGCTCCCGCTCGAGCACGGCCCGCGTCGTCGCCTCCAGCACCCGGAGGACCACGGCCCCGGTGCGCACTGCGGACGCCACGGCCTCTGCGGGACGCAGCGTGGGGAGCAAGGCTTCCTCGCCCGCCCCCCGAACACACACGTCCGGCCGCTGCCTGCACCCCTGCGTCGCGGAGTCGAGCCGGTAGCCAGCCGTCAAACCCCGGTCCGGAGTGCCCGAGCAGGCCGCCATGAGCAGCATGCAGGGTGCGAGCACGACCTGAACCCATTCCGAGCACTTCCCCAGCACGAGCGCCTCCTCGACCCATGATGGCGCAAGCGCCGCACGGCATCCACGGCCAGCAGGCAGGAGGGCACCCACGCATCACCGCCACTCCCCGTGAGACCTCGGGGGCCCCACTCCATAGATGCCCGCCGAACAGGGCCCCACCCCCAAGGAGACACGCATGTCCTTCCACGCAAAGAAGCTCGCCTTCCTCTCCGCTGCCTGGCTCTTCGTGCCCATGGGCCTCGCCTCCGCCCAGGAGCCCGAGCCCGTCGCTCCCACCGGCTCCGCCTGTGGCGGCATCGCCGGCGTCGCATGTCCCGAAGGCTATTCCTGCGTGGACGACCCCAACGACAGCTGCGACCCGAGCAGCGGCGCCGACTGCGGCGGCACCTGCGCCGCCGCGCCCGAGGAAGACGCGCAGCGCGACACTCCCAACGGACAGGACAAGAAGCAGTGTGACGACAAGGACCCGAACCTGTCCTACGTCTCGAAGGACCCGGACCAGTGCGCGGCCATCCGTTTCGTCTGCGATGCCGGCCAGGAGCCCTTCTTCAACGACTGCGGTTGCGGCTGCCAGCCAGTCGCGCAATAAGCCAACGGATGCTCACCGAGGTCGAGGCGGGGCCCTATACCGTCCGAGGCATCTCCGTTGGCGGCGTGTACACCTCCCTCCAGGTCCCCGAGCTGGACTCGGTGCTGGACGTGGGCGTGCCCATCCGCTCCTTCGCTGGCACAGACCGCATCTTCCTGAGCCATGCGCACCCGGACCATGCCAGCGGCCTCGGCTCGCTGCTCGGAATCCGCCGGCTCATCGGCAAGGGACCGCCGCAGGTCTTCCTCCCCGCGGAGATTGAAGCGCCGGTGCAGGAAGCGCTCGCCGTCCTGTCCCGCTTGCACCACACGTCCATGGAGGTGCGGACCGTGCCCCTCAAGCCCGGGGACGTCCATCCGCTCGGGCATGGGCTGCACGTTCGCGCCTTCCGCACGCACCACCCGGTGCCTTCGCTCGGCTACCAGTTCCTCCGCCGCATCTCCAAGCTGCGTCCCGAGTTCCGCGGCCTGCCACCCCAGGAAATCGCCCAGCGCCGGCAGGCGGGAGAGAACCTTCTCGAAGAGGTGGATCGGCTGGAGCTGGCCTATGCCACCGACACGCTGTCACGCGTGCTGGAGACCGAGCCGTCCGTGCTCGACTCGCGCGTCCTCATCATCGAGTGCACCTTCGTCGACGCGCACCACACGGTGCAGGACGCGCAGGAGCGCTGGCATCTCCACCTGGACGAGCTCGTCGCGCGCGCCGACCTCTTCCGCAACGAGGCCCTGGTGCTGATGCACTTCAGCCAGTCCCATGGCCCGGAAGAGGTCCAGGCCACCATCCGCGCCCGCCTCCCGGCGTCCCTCTACGAGCGCGTGCGCGTCTTCGCTCCGCCATCGGGACGCTGGTTCGGCTGAGGCGGGGCAGGGCACCACGCCGCGCGCTTCAACCGGGCCGCAAGGACTCCAGCTCCGCGAGCACCGCGCGCAGCTCGGGTGACTCCAGCGCCTTCTCCACCGAGGCGAAGAACTGGGACAGGTCGCCCATTCCCTGGTGCTCGTACACGCACGCCTGCAGGCCCATCTCCAGCCGGTCCAGCTGTCGCACCAGCCGCGCCTCGAACGAGGTGCCGTGCTCGTACTCGTCCCACAGCGCCAGGTACTCCGCGCCCCGGGGCAGCTTGCCGAGGATTGTCTCCACCGCGCGCCGCTCCAGCGCGTGCTTGGCCTCGCGGTCCACGCCGTCATGCGGGGTGATGTCGCCCGCGTACGCCTCGCCCAGGTCATGCAGCAGCGCGATGCGGACCACCTTCGACGCGTCCGCCTCTGGGAAGAAGCCGTCCGCGATGAATAGTCCCAGCAGCGCCACGAAGAGCGAGTGCTCCGCCACGCTCTCGCACCGCTCCTTCGGCACTCCTACGCGCAGCCAGCCCTGGCGGAAGAGCTGCTTCAGGTAGTTGAGCTCGAAGTAGGTCTCGATGAGCGGGAGCGTCTTCCGCCCCTGGAGCAGCGCGACTGGCGGCGCGGCCTTGGTCTGCATGCGTCATCACCTCGTCCCACCACCGTACACCGCCCCATGCGGTCGTCGTCCCCGTACTCGCGGTGAGGATGATTCCGGCCCCGGAAATCGGATAGATGTGGGGGGTGGTGGCCCGTGCACCTTCCGCCTCGCGGCGGAAACCCACGGGCCACGGGAGGAGGGGGATTCACCGTGGTGCTTTCATCCTGCTGGAGCCTGTCGTCCTCGCGGTGGCTGCTGGCCGCCGCGCTGCTCGTGACCGCTACCGCCTGCACGCGGGAGCCGGCCGCGCCGCCGCCCGCGCCGCCCGCTTCTCCGAGCGTGGCCGTGGAGGAGGACCCGCCGTTCCCCGAGGAGGCACTGCCCCCGCCCGAGGCCTCCGCCGCGGCCCCGGCCGAGCCCGTGCGTCCGCCGGAGCCTCCCTTCACCGGAGACCTCAAGGAGCTGCGCAAGCGCGGCACGCTGCGCGTCCTCATCGAGGGTGCCGAGGAGGACTTCCTCCCCCGCGAGGGCATGCCCAAGGCGCAGGACCGGGCCCTGCTGGAGCGCTTCGCGGAGAAGCATGGCATGGCGGTGGAGTTCCTCGCCGTCCAGAGCTTCGACAAGCTCATTCCCCTGCTGCGCGAGGGGCGCGGAGACCTCATCGCCGCGGACCTCACGGTGACGCCCGAGCGCGCGAAGGAGATTGCCTTCACCCGGCCGCTGGCCCGCGTCAGCGAGGTGCTCGTGGGCAAGCGCGGCGCCCAGGGTCTGCCCCGGAAGCTGGAGGAGCTGGCCGGCCGCACCGTCCATGTTCGCGCCAGCTCCACCTTCGCGGCGTCGCTGCAGGCGCTGGCGAAGGACAAGGCCCCCGGCCTCGTCATCGAGCCCGCGCCCGAGACGGTCGACCCGGAGGAGCTCGCGTGGCAGGTGTCTCGCGGTGAGCGCCCGCTGACGGTGGTGGACAGCCACCTGCTCGCGGCCATCGAGACGTACAACCCCGACGTGCAGGGGCTGTTCCCCATCGCCGAGGGACGTCAGCTGGCCTGGGCCGTGCGCCTGGAGAACCCCGCGCTGCGCGCCGCGCTGGACGCCTTCCTCGTGGAGCGCGCCCTCACCGAGCACCGTGAGCGGCTCGTCACGGCGGACCTGGATGGCATCCGCAAGCGCGGCGTGCTCCGAGTCCTCACGCGCAACAGCCCCGTCACGTACTTCCTCCACCGGGGCGAGCAGGCCGGCTTTGACTACCAGATGGCGAAGCTCGCCGCGGAGGCGCTCAAGGTGCGGCTGGAGGTGGTGGTGCCGCCCACGTACGACCAGCTCATCTCCTGGCTGAAGGAGGGACGTGGGGACGTCATCGCCGCCGCGCTCACCGCCACCGAGGAGCGCGCGAAGGTGGTGGCCTTCAGCAAGCCCTACCTCTACGTGGACGAGGTGCTCGTGCAGCGCGCGGGGACTCCGAAGCCCGCGTCCCTCGAGGAGCTGAAGGGCAAGGCCATCCACCTGCGCAAGTCGTCCAGCCACTTCGCTCCGCTGAGCGCGCTGGCGGCGCAGCATGGCTTCGTCCTCGTCGAGGAGCCCGAGGAGATGGACACCGAGACGCTCATCGACCGGGTGGCGCGCGGAGAGATTCCCTACACGGTGACGGACAGCCACATCCTCGCCGCGGAGCGGGTGTACCGCGACGACGTGGAGGCAGCCCTCACGGTGCCCGGCGTGGGCACGCCGGCGGGGAAGGACGGCCACTACGGCATCGCCTTCGCCGTGCGCCAGGAGAACCCGAAGCTGCGCGCCTTCCTCGACGGCTTCGTGCAGAAGACCTACCGCGGCGTGGACTACAACATGGCCCGCCGCCGCTACTTCGAGGGCCGCCGGAGCGAGGCGCCCGCGACGATGGAGGCCGGCGCGCTCGAGGGGGCCATCTCTCCCTATGACACGCTGGTGCAGTCGTACTCGGCGCGCTACGGCCTGGACTGGCGGCTGATGGTGGCGCAGATGTTCCAGGAGAGCCGCTTCGACCCGAAGGCACGCAGCTGGGTGGGCGCGCAGGGGCTCTTCCAGGTGATGCCCGGCACCGGCAAGGAGCTGGGCTTCCGCAAGCTGGAGGACCCGGACGAGGGTATTCACGCCGGTGTGAAGTACATGCACCAGCTCATCGGGCGGATTGCTCCGGAGATTCCCTTCAAGCAGCGGCTGCGCTTCGCGCTCGCCTCCTACAACGCGGGGCTGGGCCACGTGCTCGACGCGCGCCGCCTGGCCCAGGAGCAGGGGTTGGACCCCAACCGCTGGTTCGGCAACGTGGAGAAGACCATGCTCCTGCTGGAGAAGCCGAAGTACTACCGGCGCGCCCGCCATGGGTACTGCCGGGGATCCGAGCCGGTGAAGTACGTGTCGGAGATCCAGACGCGGTACGGCAACTACACGGCCATCGTGCAGCGCTGAGTCCGTCCCGTCTCGGACGACCACCTGCCATGGGCGCCCCTTTGTGGAAGGGCTCCAGCTGGAGTGGGTGGCAGTGACTCGGCGGTGAGATGACCTGTGGTTCGTGGACGCAATCGAGCACTCAGGGTGCCGAAGCGTCCGCGAACCGTAGGATCAGGGCAGCTCCGGGAAGTGGATGACGCGCCCACCCGGCCCCACGGCCCAGATGCTGGCCGGGGTGACCAGCGCGATGTCCCGGAGCTCGCCCGCAGGCGAAGCCGTGTGCAGGGTCAGCCACTGGTTGCTCGGGGGGCCCGTGAATCGACGGATGACGCCCACTGCATCCGTGACGTAGACCGACGAGCGGTCCGGCGCGCAGACCCCGGTGAAGGCAACGACCGCTGGAGGCGTCACGGCCGACCAGCCTGTTCCGCCCTGCCAGACCACCACGTTATTGCCTTCTCCCACCGCATACGCGAGCGCCGACGACACCATCCACACACTCCGGATGCTGGTTTGAGGCGACCCGGGCACCGTCATGTTGCTCGTATCCGCGCCCCCGGTATAGGTCTCGATCCTCGGCGACCGATTCCCCACGTCCTCCTGACCTCCGATGAGCAGTCGCGTGCCGTCGACGCCATGGACGTCCCTGTAGATGGTGCTGTTGTCATCCACCAGCACAGGCGCACTGCCCGACGTCCAGGAGTGCAGTTGGCCACTCTCATTCACCACGTAGAGCAGCGTACCGCTCCCTTCGAAGCCGATGATGCCCGTGGCGTTGCTGGCGTCCGTCAGCGGGCGCGACTGGGTGCAGGTCGTGCCGTCATGCTGGGCCACCCGGCCTCCACTGCCCGCCAGGAATACGCTCCCATCGCTGTGCACCCAGGCGGCATTCCAGGCGGTCGTCCCGCAGGCCCCGTCGAAGCTCGTGAATGTCCCGCTCGCGCTGCTACGACGCGCCAGCGCACCTCCCGCACCGGCAATCCACACCGGGTAGCCAGTGGTGCTGTCCTTGTTGATCGCCACCGTGTTCCAGTCACGTCCGGTGACCGCCGTGTCCGTCAGCTCCCGCCAGCCGGCCCCCATGCAGACGGTCCCGTCGTCTGCCGTGCTGTTGCAATCGTTGTCGCGCTGATCACAGACCTCGGTGCCATTGCCCTTGTTATGCCGGTCCGTGTCATTGCAGTCCGTGTTGCGGGGCGCCGTATTGAGGGGAACAGGCTGGCTGGGACAGACCACCTGCGCGGTGGCGGTGATGGCACCGTCCCCATCACCGTCCGCATCGGTGTAGTAGTTCGTCGCGGCGGGCGCGTTACAGGTAGTGGCGGACTGCGCCAGGTTGCACACGTAGACGCCGGTACACGGGGCGCCACAGGTCGCGCCCTTCCGCGTCGCGCCACTGGTGAAGGGCTCGTCCACGCCGCCAACGCAGTTGTCATCGACGTCGTTGCACAACTCCGTGACACCGGGGCTCACCGCGCTCGCGTCGTCGTTGCAGTCGAAGGTGGCGGTCGGCGCCACGTAGCCCGCGGGCCTCGTGCAGCCGAGCACCGGGGCCGCCTGGACTCCGAAATTGTCCCCGTCCGCGTCCCGGTGCCACGTCTTGTTGAAGCCCTCATCCACGCCGCCAGCGCAGTTGTCGTCGATGTCGTTGCACGTCTCCTGAGCACCGGGGTTCACGGCGCTCACGCCGTCATCACAGTCCCCGCCGCTCGCCGCGTACCCATCCGGTTGATTGCACTTCTGCCGCGAGTCCGACGTCCTGCCGAAGCCGTCATCGTCCACATCCCGGTAGTACGTGCTCACCGACAGCCCCTCGTCGGCAGAGCCGTCGCAGTCGTTGTCCTTGTCGTCGCACGTCTCGGACAGCCCGGGCCTGCGCGCGGCGTCGGTGTCATCGCAGTCATTGCTGGAGACAACATGGTGCTGCGGCGCGGAGCAGGCCCTGACCACCGTTCCCGCCCCCACCCCGTCCCGGTCCGCATCCAGGTAGAAGTCGGACAGTTGCAAGCCGTTGTCGACGCCGCCGGCACAGTCGTTGTCGATCCCGTCGCACAACTCGGACCTTCCTGGCGCTCTCTCGGTGGTCGTGTCGTCGCAGTCGCCGGCCAGGGCCACATGCTGGGCTGGCACCGCGCACCCCAGCACCGCCGCGCCCGCGCCGTAGCCGTCTCCATCCCCGTCCCGGTAGAAGCGTCGCTGCGTGATGGTTGCGTCGTTGTCGGCGCAGTCGGTGCCGCCACCCGCCGTGAGCACGAAGCCGTCGTCGTCTGCGTCCACTGCGCTCAGCGTGAAGGCCACCGTCTGCACGCCCTCTCCGCCCAGCGTCACGGTCCGCGTGTCACTCGCCACCACGGGTCCGGTACATGACTGCTCGTGCGCCGTGGAGATGATTTCCAGCGTCCGGCCCCAGTCGGCACCTCGCAGGATTTCGGTGTCGATTCTTCTTTGCGAAGGTGCGCGAGCCAGCACGTCGAAGCGGGTGATGCTTGACTTGTCGGGAGCCTCCTTGTCCCGAGCGAGCACCGTGATGCACCCAGCCCTGAAGTTGAAGGAAACCTCCGCCTGGACGGAGCGCTCGCTGAGAAGCTCTTCCAGCCTTGGCACGGAGCAGGCGCCAAGCACCAGCATTGCCCCCAGGATCAACGGCCGCATGTGCCTCATCACGCACCTCTTCCGTGAGCATCTTCAGCTCGCTGCTCGCTCGCCATACCATCGCCGTACCCACGGCGGCGACCTGCGCTATATCGAAGAAGACAATGGATGGTCTCGCGCGATACGCCGCATTCCCGTCGAGCCGGGCCTGCCCAAGGGCGTAAGGCCTCGGGCCTGAGCAGCCAGGCGGTAGACACAGCTTCGATGCGAGGGTTGTCCAAGGAGCGCACATGCCGGACCCCACGGCCTCAACCTCAGATTCTGCTCCAAGACACGTCCTCATCGCCGGTGCCGGCATCGGCGGCCTCACCCTGGCCTGCGCGCTCCGTCGCGCGGGCCTCACCGCCACCGTCTTCGAGCGCGCGGACGCGCTCAAGTGGGTGGGCGCCGGCATCATCGTCCAGATGAATGCCGCCGTGGCCCTGCGCCGCATCGGCCTGTGCGACGCGGTGGCCGCGGCCGGCGCCAGCCCCACCGACAGCGCCATCCTCCGCCCCTCGGGCGCGCCCATCACCCGGCTCCCCATCCAGAAGCTCCAGCAGGAACTGGGCGCCCCCATGACCTGCATCCACAGGGCCCGGCTCCAGGCCGTGCTGCTGGAGCACGCGGGAGAGGCGCACGTCAGGCTCGGACGCGCGGTGACGGGATTCAAGGATGACGGCCAGGGCATCACCGTGACGCTGTCCGACGGGAGCACCGTGACGGGAGACGTGTTGGTGGGCGCGGACGGGCTGCGCTCGGCGGTGCGGAGCGGGCTGCTCGGTGACGCGCCCCTGCGCTACTCCGGCTACACCAGCTGGCGCGGAATCTCTCCCGAGGTCCCCAGCGTCCGGCCGGGCCACGTCTCGGAGACGTGGGGACCCGGCGCGCGCTTCGGCGTCGTGCCCATCGGCTCGGGGCAGGTGTACTGGTACGCCACGCTCAACGCGCCGCCCGGGGGACGGGACGCTCCCGGGGAGACGCGTGTCCGGCTCAAGGCCATCTTCGGGCACTGGCATGCCCCCATCGCGGACCTGCTCGCCGCCACGCCGGAGGACGCCATCGTCCGCACCGACATCCACGACAGGCCGCCGGTGGCGCGCTGGAGCAAGGGCAGGGTGACGCTGCTGGGCGACGCCGCGCACCCCATGACGCCCAACCTGGGCCAGGGCGGATGCCAGGCCATCGAGGACGCCGTGGTGCTGGCGGAGTGTCTGGCCCGAGGCGACGCGGTGGACGCGTCCCTCACCGCGTACGAGTCGCGCCGCCGCGAGCGCGCGAATCAAATCGTGGACCGCTCATGGCGGCTGGGAAAGCTGGCCCAGTTGGAGAGCCCCACCGGCCGCTTCCTGCGGGATTCGCTCTTCCGCCTCGTCCCCTCGGGGCTCGCGGCGAAGGGCATGAGGGACCTGGTGCGCTCCGCCGCGTGAGCGGAGCGCACAGGCTCAGGGCCTCAGACTCGACTTTCGCCCTTTTGGGCCGGGAGGCCCAAGCAGGGGGGCGAGGGTAGAAAGGGCTGAGGGTAGGAAAAGAGCGGCCATCGAGGCCAGCTGAGAGAGGTGTCCGGCAAGACACGCCTCCTC